>JAETTR010000112.1 GCA_021768985.1 Bacillota bacterium | reverse complement strand
TTCACCTCTTCCGATTCTTTTTGTTAAACTCCCGCATGGCGCGTTCTTTGGGCGTTTCCTTCCGCTCCTCGGCGGGTGCGGGAGAACGCTCCGCTTCTTCTTCCGCGTTCTCTACGGGCGGTTCTACGGCTTCCGATACGGATTCTGCGGGCGCGCTTTGCTCGTCTGCGTTTGTTGGCTCCGATTCTACGGCAGGTTCCCGATCGTTTTCTTCTGCTTCCGCACGCGCTTCGATTGCTTGCACTTCGGCATAAGCGCGAGCTTTTTCGGCTATGGACTTCCGATACTCTCCGAAGAATCTTTCGGAATCCTCGTCCGCTTCCTCGTCGACCAGATCAGCCATATAATTTTGCTCCGCTTTCGTCCTTTTAAAGAACAGTAAAAACCGACGTTTCCGTTCCCAACGTTGCGGCACGATCCGCGCTTCCTGCGCTTGCAATTTATCGCGTTCCTGTTTGGCAGGAATGGAACAGCGTAGGTTGATCAAATCGTATTCGAGCTTGTATTGCTCTAAAATGTCAGCCGCCATGCGTTCGTATGCCGCGCCCGTTAACGAAGGGCGCGCTTCTTCCAGCTCGTCAAACAGCTTGAAAAACTTTTTCTGAAATTCTTCCAATTCCTGTATCATGCTCTTTTTCTTCCCTTTGAATTATTTCCTTGCGGATCGGCGCGGTACTCCTTCGGTTCGCCCGGTTTATAAAATTTCTCTTCCCGCGCGGTCAGTTGTTCGGGCTTCCTATGCGGTAAATAATCGAAATCATTTCCCTTCGGCGGAAGAAACTCGTTCACTTTCTCGTAGCTGTCGTAACCCTTAAATATGTTGCCCTCGTATACGTAATGCGTTTCTTTATAGTTCCCTTCGCCCGTTTGGAAGTACTTTTCCGCCGCTTGCCACCCGTCGAACTCGCGGCAATTCCACGTGGAGCGCACGACGTTCCCCGCCGCGTCCGGTTCATTATCCATGTTTATTACGTTGATGACGTTCACGCCCAAATCCCGGATATTACAATCGATCAGCTTGCCGCGCTGGGCGATTAGAATGATCTGTAATTCCGCTTGTCGGCTCGTTTCGAACCCGTAGCTCGCATGATCGGCGAACGACGAGCTCTTCCGGCTGTTTAATATTCGTTGCGCTTCGTCCAATATAAGCCAGCTCCCGGGCACAACGTACTCCGTGTCAACCTTATCGTTGGTGACGCCGAAGTAATACCCGTTGAGAAAATACGGTTCGTAATATCGACGGTATCCCACGTGCAGATTTACGTAAAAATTCGTATAGATCGGCACCTTCTCGGGGAGCGTGTAATTCCTGCCGTAATCTCGATTGGCTTTCTTTACCAGCTCGCAACTCTTCCGAAGAATGTTGCGCCCCTCGTTCCGATAAGCTTTTTGTATGAAATACTTTGCAAGCGACGTTTTTCCCGCTCCCGTTTCCCCGATGATAAATGTGATCGTGTGTTGCATTTCTTTCTATGCTCCCGAATATTTTCCGAAAACGGCTTGACTTTTTTCGGAAAATCGAATATAATAATATTGTCATCAGGACAGATACGTTTCGGCGTATCACCCCGCGTCTAACCTTTTGGGGGACGCGGTTTTTTTATTCTTTGAAATGATTGAACCACTTTCTTAATTTTTCGATAAAGCTTTTCCTATGTTTGGGATCATCGTTATGTACTTCCTTACGAACTTTTTCAAGCTCTTCATCGGTTAACTTATCTCCCGTTTCGGTCATATCGTTCGGAAAAATCGATTGCCGAAATTCCTGACCGTTTTTATCGATACGTTTTACTCCCACGATCACTTGTCTGCTAACAATCGAATCTTCCGTCAACGATCCATGAGTTTTTGGGTCTAATACCAAATCGGGAATGAAGTTCTTTCCGATTTTTTCTTCTTTCCCTTGTTTGGAAGATATTTTTGCAACGGCGATTGCGCCGTCGTCTTTGCGTTGTTCTACGACGACTACATTTCGCGGTTTTTTTATATCGGGGCGATTCCCTAAAAATCCGTCCGTCGTTTTGAGTATTTGCTGTACAACGTCGTTTAGATCGTTATCCTTTTTCTTTTTTGCCATGGTAACGGTATCGGCTATCCGCCCGCAGATTCTCCTGCGGGCGGCGCCGCTTGTCCTTACTTAAATTTTACGCTTACTTTTTTGGGCTCCGTGTTCGACAGCTGGCGGTTGAGCGCGTTCATATTTGCGGGCGTTTTGTCGTGGTACTCCCGCACTTCCTTTTTCTCGTACCGCCCGTTCACGTTCTTCGATTTCATCTTTGTAACGATGATCTTGTTCTGGGTGAGCGAAACTTCGGTTGCGCCCTTGAAGATTTCGGGCGTGTCCGAACGCTTCGCGGGCGTTCTTGCCGCTTTCGCGGGCGTTTTGGAAGTAGTTCTCGCGGGCTTTTTCGCCGTCGTTTTGGCGCAGGGTTTCTTCGCCGTAGCGCGCTTTGCAACCGTCTTTTTGGCGGTCGCCGCGGGTTTCTTACTCTTCGTCTTTTTCGTTTTCATGATTGTTCTCCGGATTTTTATTTTTTTGTTTTTGGGCTTTTGCCCGTTTGCGCTTCTCCCGTCGCCGGGAAGCGGATTGAATTGCCTTTCCCAACAACTTGAACGGCGTTATGAATAGCCAGATAATGCTTTTAACGATCTGAACGATCAGCGGGAACAGGTAGATAATCAGTACGATCGCGAGGATCAGAACGGGCACGGCAAGCGCCACGATGATCCATTCCCACCATTTCAAATCGCCTCGGAATAACCGTTGTACGAAATCTTTCAGCTCCTCCCAAAAGTTAAAGCCGGATTCTTCCGCAAGCGGCGGATCGATTCCGCCGATCGCATCGGTCGGGGAGCTCACGACGGGGATCACCACTTCCACGGCATTCTCGTCGGTAAAGGTGAGCGAGATAACGTCGAAATCGAGGTAAACCGTCTGCCATGACAAATACGAACAGATATCGCGATCAGCCTTTTGCCAATAAATGCGACGGGCTAACCATTCTTCAACCGTATCGCTTCCCATGTTCTGATTTTCGGTACAATAATAAGCGGCGCACGGTGCGGAGAAATATTGACTTGTACCGAAGCGCAGAAGGATCACGCGCTCGTTATTTCCTGCGGCAGCGAACTCCGCCCGCAATTTCGGCACGTCGCCCGCGTTGATCCTGAGTGTTTCCGCCACCGCACTGTCCGAACCGTTCAGGTCCTTTGCCGTTAAGGATACGATCGCCTGCATGGAATCGTATTCCGTTTCAACGTTTAGACCGTGAAAAATATGTTGCCACCATTCCTTTGTCGTGCTCGTCCAGAAGATATCCTGCCGATCGTCCGCCTTGATCGAAACTTTGGAATATCCGCGTTTGTGCCCGGGATCGATCAGATCGGAAAAGAGATCACTACTGTAACGGTCGGCGAACTGATTCCCGCCGAGCGCGTTGCTGATTTCCAAAAGCTCGGCTTTCACGATTTCGGCGTTTACGCTGTACGCCATGTAATCGTCGGGCGAATAGAACACGCCCGAAAGTCGGTCGAAGCGGTCGGTGGCGGGGAATACCCCGTACCATTTTTCCAATCCGCTCATGCCCCAATAATCTTCGGGCAAATCGACGTTCGAAGCCCAATCGAAAATCGTCCAACCGGGTTCCGTTAACCACCCGCCCATGTTGTTTCCGAAAGCCTGTAACGCAAGGTACCCGTTTTTAAGCGAGCTCAACGGCGCGCCGTTCAGTTCGTTTAACGCGTTGTAAATCGTTTTATCTTCCGTTACAAGCGCGGGCTTCGTGCGGTAGTCGTACCATTCGCACATGAGCGCCGTGAGCTGTCCGTACAGTTCGAAATACTCGTTCGGAACGCGGAAGAAGCAACTGTTTAACTGCGATTGTTCGCCGTTATAGAAATCGCCCTTCGGGCGGTACACCGTATGGAAAACGTTGAAATCGAGAATGCGCTCGTAGCCGTCTACCGTATAAGAGAGGGTGCTCTCCGCCGCGGCGTTCTCGCCGTAGCCCTTGGCGTAACCGCCGTATTTATGTACTTGGGCGCAGGCGTATTCCGTTACCGTATTCCTTGCGGAGAGCTCGATCCCGCTCACGTCGTACGTTCGGCTCTGCGCATTCAGTGCATGCAGGATCTCCGTACGCTCGGAATCGGAAAGGGAAATCGCGAATTTTAAGAATCTGCCTTCGGTACCCGTTTCCGTCGATACGTTTAACAGCCGCAAAGCGTATTTTGCGTAGACCGCTTGTTTCCCGGCGCGGAGCTGAATTTTGTTGCGGGTCGTAGCCGTATCGAATACCGTCTGCGCGGGGTTGTAAAGATAGAGATATAGCCCGAAATCGGTTTGCTTTTCTTCCGAATACGAATAGCAGAACTCCACGAGGGAAAGGACTTGCGGCTCGCCGTTCTCGCGATACGGAAAGTCGGTTGCGGAAAACGGTTTGCCTTTGATCGTAACGCCGCGAAGATCCTCTAACACGTTTGAGCTTTCGTAAGCGGTTCGGGCGGAGCTCTCCGCGCTCGCAGGGGAACAGGCGGGGGAAACCATTCCCGCCGCCAACAACGCCAACATGAAGAACACCGCAAGAATAATCGGAAGTCGGAATCTCGTTTTCTTCATGATTCACTCCTTCCGTCAGAAAATGATACTGTCCTTATCTCCGGTAGCGTCGAGAATGGTGTTCGCCGAAAAATCGATTCCCACTTCGAACTGACACCCGCCGCTGCTTATCACCTCGCCGTCTTTCTTTAAGGTGTATCTGCGCGAAAAGATTACGCCGTAATTGCTGTTGTTCCCGTAAGCGGCTTTCAGCTTGCTGTATTTGTCGGGCGTGCGCTCGCCTTCGATAAAGAACTGTAACAGCCAATCGGAATCCAGCCGGAGAATTGCGTCTTCGCCTAATGTTTTGATTTCCAA
>JAETTR010000111.1 GCA_021768985.1 Bacillota bacterium | reverse complement strand
CGCCGATCGTGCGAAGCGTTGCAGGAAGCTCTACGCCGATAATCTCCGCACGCGCGTCAAACGCATTCGCGGCAATTTCCGTAACGCCTTCCGGAATCGCCAAGTTTAATTTGGCGGAAACGGAATAGCCCGCGTCGAATCCCGTAATCACGGTATGCGCGTCGTCCGAGTACGAAAACGAGTCCCCGTCCGTCGAAACGATCGCTTCGTCGGCAAACGTGCGTGTTGAGGGCTTCGGTTGTAAGGCGAACCCTACCGCGACGGCGGCAACCAAACAGATTGCCGAAATCAGTGCGACTACGCTTTTTCTGAATTTCGTCATATTTCTCCTCTTAAAACCATAAAGCGCGGGCGTGCTTCGCCCGCGCTTTATGGCAAAATTTCCTGATTCCTGATACAGTGCGCCTGCATTCCCGATAAAAATGCAGAAATTATAAATTGATATCGAACAATATTAATAATGAAGATCGTCGGTCGCAAGCGGGGATACGTAGTTGTTGCGGAACGCCGCTTGATCCAGACCGGAAAGCGTAAAGTTGCCGCTCACAACCAGTCCGTTGAGATCGAATGCAACGTTATATCCGTAGAACAACACGTTCGGCGCTTCAAAATGGATCTCCGCAACCGCGTTGCCGTTGACGACGGAACCGCTGTCATATATTTCCGCCGATCCGCCGCCTTTTACGGTCACAAGCTTCACCTGACTGCCCGCCGCAAACAGCTTGTTTTTCGCAAGCCTCAAGGCGAACGCGTTCCGTGCCGAATTGTCCACCGTAACCGCGCTCGCCGCATAGACGGTATTTTCCGAAACGGAGACCGTTGCGCGGGGCGCAACGCTCGACATATAAACCGCGCTCGCGGAGAACGGACTCTTGCCTTCGCCGAAATCGTTCTTTGCGATTACGGAGCCGTCCGCAACCGTTCCCTTCAAATAGACCGCGGCGGCGTCCGCCTGCGCGCCGTTCCCGAGACGGAACGTATTGCCCGTAATCTCCACTTTCACGCCCGACTGTTGCGCGCTCGTCGCCGCAACGAACGCGGCGCGTTCCAGATTTTCGCGGGTCAGCTCGTCGAACAGCTTTTCGGGCGCGGATTCCACGATACAGTTCTTCATGGTGAACGACGAAGCGTTGGAAACGTCGATGCGGCTGTTGCCCGTCAGCGTCAGGCCGTCGAGCGTAAGCGAAGCCCCTTCCGTGACCTTGAACCGCGCGTTTACGAAGGGATAAGGCTCGCCGTCCGCACTCACGAATTTCACAGATTTATCGACGATCAATTCCTCTTCGTTCAGACGGGTATCGCCGCGCACGAATTCGATCGTATCGCCGTCCTTTGCGTGATAGAGCGCTTCCTGCAAACTACCGCAATCTTCACCGCCCACGTTTGCAATGCCCGAAACGTCGCCCGTATCCTGAATCGCGGAAAGGCGCAGTCTGATTTTGATCGTCTGGTTCTGCAACGCGTTGCCCGCGTCCACGGGAAGTCCGAGGCTTACGGTAACGCGATCCGCGTCGGTCAGTCCGAGCGACACCCAACCGGAGCGCACCGTTTTATCGTCGTATTTGTATGTATTCAACTGCTTTACGCCGTCGGGATCGGTCGGCGCGCTCTCGCCCGACAAGTTCGCCGCCGTCTTTGCCGCCTGCTCGGAAGCGACCGTCTTTTCGATCGCCTTGAAGAGATCGCTCTTGTCCTGATCGAGCAACGTGAGCGTCGTATTGTATTTTACCGCGATATTGCTTTTGTTCTTTAACGAGATATACAATACCGCCTTATCGCCCGCAGAGACGTTCCGGAAGGAAATCGAACCGTCGTCCTCGACCGTCGCCGTACCGCCGTTCGCAAACTTTCCGTTCTCCTGCTTCGTTTCCTCGTAATGTTCGCCGTCGGCGGAAATTTTTGCGGAATAGAGATCCGCGCTCTCGATTTCGGCTTCGATTTTCACTTCGCCCGAGGTCAAAGAAATATTGATCGTACTGCTTCCCGAGAACAACGAAAACGTTGACCCGACGACCAGCACGACGCATAAAACAATCACCAAAAGCGAAGATAACATTACCGAACGCTTTTTCATAATGCCTCCTGTCTGCGAACCGTTTTTGTTTGCCTTGCGGCATTCGGGACCGTTCCCGTCCCGTCGGATTGATATCCGCGTTACTCCGCGTAAGCCGCGGCGTACACGATTAAATCGAATAGAACCGTTTCCTTCTGCGCGCCGTCGTTGATCAGCTGATCTTCGGGAAACTCCACCTTTACCGTAAACGAGGAAGATTGCTTCCCCCGCACGATCGCGAGCGGATTCCGCTCTCCGCCGAGCACGAGCCCCTCGCTCAACGAGAACGTCTGCGGAGCAAGCCCCTCCGGCGTTACCGTCACTTTCAACTGCCGCGCAAGCTCGTTGATCTCGCCGCTCAAACGGATCTCCAACCAATAAGAAAACGGTTGCGTGTTTTCCGATTTGTTGGCGATCACGAGATCGGCGCTGAACCGACTCCCCGGCACGATCACCGTGTTTCCCGTTACGCCGAATACGTTTTCCTTCGTCGAAGCGGTGAAATCGGTTTTTTTATCGTTCGTCGCAGAAGCGAGCTTGCCGCTTTCGTCGAGATCGTGCGTCGTCAAACTTTCGCGCGTGAGCGTGAAATCCAACCCGCGCGATTCCAGATGCAACGTTCCGCCCGTTCGCCCGCCCAAAAGCAGGATCAGCGTCAATGCGACCGCGGCGACCAACACGATTGCCGCGACGGCGGAAACTATCGTTTTTTGTTTTTTCGTCATACGCTATTCGCCCGAATCGGTTTTCTCGCTCCGCGGCGTTTCCGATGCTTCGGAACCCGCTTGCGGTTCGGCGTTCTGTTGTTCGGACGGCGCCTGCGCCTGCTGCAATGCGGCGATCTGCCGTTTGAGCGTTTCGATTTCGTCCGACTGTTTTTCCTGCAATTCGGCTTCTTTTTTCTTTTTGTCCGCATTGACGACCGAAAAAATGCGCATCACCTGCATGATAATGATAATCGCGCAAGGAATGATAATGATCAGTACCAAGCCGATCGGACTGCGGAAACACTGCACGATCCAACCGAGGAAACGGCTCTGACCCGTCACTCTCCCGATTACGTAATTCGGGCTGTTCGCGTTCGACGTATCCTCGATCGTCTGGGTCAGCACGTCGCCGTCCTCGGGCTTGTTGTCGCCCGCAAGCACGATCCGATATCCGCCCGAAGCGTTTTCGGAAATCTCGATAATGCGGTGGGTGATCGTCTCCTGACTCGTATAGACGTAGCGAAAGGTGAGCACGTCGCCCGGTTCCAGCTTGGCATACCAAGCCGCCGCCTTCTCCTCGTCCTCGGGAACGGGCTCCACGAAAATCATGGAATTGACGGGAATATCCTTGATTTTAAACCGGCTGACGTCCGTGCGGTCGCACTTCTCCATAGAGGGAGATACGACGATATACGACTGCTTACCGAACACGTTCACCGCACCGCTCGAATTCCGCTTGGCGGCAATGCTGAAAATCAACGCGCAAACGCAAATTGCGAAAAACAGCCACAAAATCACGTTGATTGCGATATTGACGATTTTCTTTGCCGTTTTTTTACCGGAAGTATTCTTCATAAAGTCCTCAGCGTATCGGCGCCGCGAACCCGATTCCAAACGGCTGATTTTTTGATTCCCGCAACCGAATATCCGAAAAAATATTCTGCTGTATACATGTCTATTCTATCATAAAATATACCGCTCGTCAATGAATTATTTGAAAATTCAAAAAATATTTATTTTGTTGAAAATTGTCGGATTTCCGTATTTCAAAAAAACGGCGCCCGAACGGGCGCCGTTTCCGGCATTCAAAAAAATTTTTTATTTCAGAGCCGTTCCGTCGCGAAAAGCGTTCCCGACGACCTCGCCGAGCGCGAGATAGCGGTTATTGACGGGATCGAAGGTAATCGGGCGGAATTTGGAAGGATCGATTTTTCCGTTCTCGCCGAGTACGCTTTCGTCGGCGCTGACGTTCACGATCTTTCCGATCACAAGTCCGTCCTCGGTCGTTTTCAGGTACTCGCATTCCAGCGCGACGGGCAGCTCCTGAATGACGGGCGCGTCCGCGTATTCGCTCTTTTTGGCGGTGAAGCCCGCTTTTTCGAACTTCTTGGGTTCGTCGTTGCCCGAAACCAATCCCACGTAATCCGCCGCGACCACGTGCGCCGCGTCGGCAATACTGACGGTGAACGCCTTGCGTTTTAAGATGTTTTTCGTAGTTTTATGGGATTCTGCGAGACAGATTCCGATCAGCCCGTATTCCACGATTCCGCCCCAGGCGGCGTTCATGGCGTCGGGCGCGCCGTGCTCGTCGTAGGTGGCGACGATTAAAACGGGCATGGGATACAGCCAGGTTTGCGATAAAAAATTCTTTCTCATAATATCTCCTCCGATCATTTATTTATCGGTATTTTAACAGATACGTACGAAAATTGCAAGTATGTAAACTTATCCCATAAATTTTTCTTTTATTGTAATATAGCCACCCCAATGATTCGTTGCTATCCCTGCCCAATCAAGAATAGCGGCATAATAAGTGGAACGACGAGTCGTTTTGTCTCCAACGCATTTCGAGTAAAATTTTAAAGAGATAAGCCCGTCTATTGAATTACAAGGAAGTTTATCGCTTCCGATACGTGCGCCGTTTTGAGGATTCCCACGCATCATTTTTCCTTTAAGCGAAATAGCTTCCTCATAAATCGCATAAAGTTCATCAAATTTACAAATTAATTGTTTATAGTTGGAGTTCCTAATTCCATCCCCTTTTTCCGGCAAATAAAATTCAATCGGTTTTCCATTAAGTAATGTTGCTTTCGCAACTCCATTACATTTTTCAAATTCGTTACGGATTAAATCAGCAAAGTCTTTATAAGATAATTTCATATTTTTCTCCTAATTT
>JAETTR010000110.1 GCA_021768985.1 Bacillota bacterium | reverse complement strand
CCCGCATAGCTTGCAAGCGCGCTCGTTCCCTCCGCACACTGATACGCGTCGAAGCACATGCTTACGGGGCAATCTCCGCCGTCCTGCCATTTCGCCTTGAACACGTCGTTGTCGATCGGCTTTTGGTATTTCGTATACACCCCCGCGAGCTCCTCCAAAAAGCCGTAGGGCGCGTGCGCGTATCTCTTCACGTTGCCGTCCATGATATCCGTCATGGGTCCCGCGATCCAAGTCCCGCCGTTTTTCACCCACTCCGTTATCCGCTCCTTGAATCCGTGCTCGTCTGCCGTGACGAGGAAGGGCGACACGACGACATCGTAGCCCTCTAAGGAATGTTGGGTGTCGATGACGTCCGTATTGTAATGGCGGAACGCCGAATGGAATTTATCGATCATCGTTTGACGGTAATCGAGCCCCTTCAAGAGAGGCGCGACGGACAGCGAATTGATTGCCGTGTTCGAATAGTGCAGGGCGATTTTGCTCCCGACCCTGCTCTCCGTCAAAAATTCCGCGCATTTTGCAAAATCTTCGCCCGCCCTTTTTACCTCTTCCGTCACACGGTAACTTCTGCCCGACGCGGAGTACAGCGCGCCGTGCCCGATCTCATGCCCGCTCAGGTGCGCGCGGAACAACCAATACAAGTTCATCTCCGCGCCCTTGGCAATCGGAAGCCACGTGTTTGCATAGCAATTCCCCGCGGGGCGGTATCCGCTGTCCGCAAACTCGCTTCCGTTCCACCCGACCTGCGTCTCGGTCACCCAGAACGGCTTATCCTTCACGCAACGCAGAAAATCGTATGCGAACGCGTTCGTGTAAAGTCTGTCCGCCGTGTCATAATGGTTGTATTGCACGACGTCCAGCTTTTCGTTTACGGCGTAGTAATTTAGAAAGTTTTGCGCCATCATGTCGGTACCCACGTTGGTACAGCCGTAGTCATGTAATATCTCCGCCTGCTCCTCGGTAAAGGTTTTGATGAGCCCGCACTGAAAATCCCACCACGCTTTGCGCAGCGACGGATGCCGCCATTGCTTCGGGTAAGGCGGTTCGATGTCCTCAAAGGCGTCGTAATTCAACGACCAACGCGCCATGCCCCACGCTTTGTTGAGTTTTTCCGTGCTCCCGAATTTTTCTTTCAAATAGGCGCGGAAGCCCTCCTTGCAGTTCTCGCAATAACAGCCGTCGCCGTAGGGGAACAGCTCGTTGTCGATCTGCCAGCCGATCACTCCCTTATGTCCCGCAAACCGCTTTGCCATTTCGGTGACGATCTGCCTGTTCTTCTCCCGCGCGATGAGCGACGACTTGCACACATGACAGCGTGAGGATACGTCCGACTTCACGTGATCGGGCATCACGCGCTTCATATCGGGGTATTTGTTCAGCATCCACCGCGGGGGCGTACACGTGGGCGTACACATAACGGTTGCAATGCCGTTTTCGTATAATTTATCCACGACGCGCGTCAGCCACGAAAAATCGTACTGACCCTCCTTCGGCTCCATTCTGCCCCAGGCAAATTCGCCGATGCGCAGGCAGTTCACGCCCGTTTCCTTACAGCGCGCAATATCCTTTTCAAGCTCGTTCTCCTCCCACAGCTCGGGATAGTACGCCGCACCGATATAGATTTTATTCTCCATTTGTTTTCCCTTTTTTAAAATATGAATTTGAGTTTCTTAATATCGATGCTGTTCCGTCGGGAGAGCCGTCGTCCGTGCTATCGGGAATAGACGATTGTATTTCAAGCGCAGGCTTATTGCTTGCATTTAACGGAGATATCACCGTTTGCCCCAATCTTTCCTCTATATCCGTTCGTGCATTTTTAGCAACTTGACCCCCTTCTCGTGCAATCGTCTTACTTTCCGTAAAAGTTGTAGGTTGCTTTTGCCGTGAAATAGCTGTCGTCGTTACTTCTGCAAGCATATTCAAAACAAGTTCGATGTTTGTCATATTATCGCGCAAATTCTCTTTCTTCAAGCCTTTGACTTGCTTGTATTCCTGAACGGTGAGACCGCTCCAAGCCTTTGTCATTTCATTCGTAAGAATCGCGTAATCCTTATCTTGCTGAATACCGCGCGCTTTCCACTCATCGGTAAGCTCTTTCCGCATTTCAATCGTCTGCAAGCGTTGGTTGATCCAGCCTTCGGTATAGCCCTTTGCTCGGTAATAATCCGCTCCGCGAAGAATTGCCTTTTCGGGATCGGCTATTTCGTCCAAACGTTCGCTACCGACTTGCGCCAACCACATTTTGAACGGCTCGGCTTTTGGAGAAGGGATAGATTGAATAATTCGAAGAATATTTGTAGTTGTAGCTGCTTGAATTTTGCGGCGTTTACCGTCTAAACCAATCATTTCAACGGGGGTACAAATTGTACCCCACTTGCTTGCGAGTTCGGCGTCGCGTGAACGCATTTTTTTAATATATTGTTTAGGATCTGCACTGTCCGTCAGAATTTCTACTACGTCAACGACGGAAAAATACCATTCTTCGGCTTCCGCATCCCATACGGTACGTACCTGTTTGCTTTCAAAAACTTTAATCTTATTTTGCATATATTCTTCTCCAATGTATTACAAAATCAATTATAACATATCATAAACCTTTTTTCAAGCCTTTACGAAAACTTTCCTCGATATGAAGTTTTCCGTTGAAGGTAAACGTTACGAAGTAGTTAAACGTCTTCGCTTTTCTTCAAATAGAGATATTGCTGATACAACTCATTGAACAGTTCTTTTTTTTGTCATAAGCCGCTCGTTCGGGTGCAAGATATTCGCGGGTTGTTCGGGTTCTTCCCGTATGCCCGATACCGCGATTTTTTCCAACGGCGAAAGCGCATCACTCTCTTGCGGTGCGCTATTCTCTTCTGATATTACTTCGGTAGATTCGACGGAAAGCCCGCTTGTATTGCCGTCCTTAACGACAATGAGTTCTTCTTTTTTTTCGGGCGGGGACGGTAACGCTTTTCCGTATGCGGGATTGCGATATAATGACTTCCGTCAAAATATACTTTGCATTCGGGATAAGGCATAGTAATTTAGCTTTTCCCCTTTGAAGTAGTCTAAAAGAAATAAGCATAACTGTTTGTTGAGCCGCCTGATATACTCCACGCAACAGTCCCAATCGAAGGATACCGTTTCCTGCGTGTTGTTATGAACGTACAGCTCGACGTACACCTTGTAGAGCCGCGGAGGGGCGTTTGTAACCGCTTGATTGTATCGCTTGACTGTTTCCACGACCTTGTTCTCTCCGACCGTCTCCGCCGCTTTCTCGAACTCTTTCTGCTTGGAATAATAGTATTTGATCGCCCGCAAATCGCTCCGTATCTCTTGGATTGTCATGCCCGTTCCTCCGACAGCGCTTTCTGCAAATACAGCAACAGCCGCTTATTGAGTATCTGGATATACTCGGGAGTGTAGCATAGCTCAACGGACAGAGCTTCCTGCGTGAGATTGCGCGCGTACAGACCGACGTAGATATCGTACAGTCTGGTAGGCGCGGACTGCATTACGGTATTGTAGCGTTTGGCTTTGCCTACGATATCGTTCGAGCCTACCACGCGGAAACCCTGCTCGAAGGCTTCCTTGCGCGAATAGTAGTAGCGAATGTCTTTCAGATCATCCCGAATTTGTTTTAGCGTCAACATAGTTGATCTCCCGTTTTTTAGATAGAGCCGAAGCCCTTCACCTAATAGCCACGGGAACGACCGTTTTGGGGTATGCTACGATAAAATAATTTTTAATTTTTTTACCGCATTATAAAAATAGTCCCGCACCGTATAAGTGCCGAGACTCATTCTTTCTCCGATTTCACGGAAGGACATTCCGTCCGATATTCTTAACAACACAACTATCCGTTGCTTTTCCGTTAGTTTATGTAACGCTTTCCGTATTTCTTCGGACAACTCCCTCCTCTCGATTTCCTCCGAAACGTTTGCTTGTGGATCGGGAATATCGAACCCGTGTTCCAAGGACTTGTCCAACGACTGATGACGTCGCGTTTCCTTACGCTCAATTAAAGCGTCTTTATGCTCCATTTCCGCAAACTCTGCCGCAAATTCCTCCGTGACTTCGATCTCTTCCCTCGTACCGTCCACAAATCGGTATGTAATGAACGCCATGAAACCCTCCGATTTTGATTTTCGTTAAAAATCGCTATCGGCGGATTTCGCCTTATATATAAAAAACGCCCCCGACAGCGTTGCAATACGCCGCCGAGGCACGGAACGGTTAAAAAGCCGAGCAAAGCAAATTAACCTTCCGTTAAGGAAGGCATATTGCTCTGCTGCCGGCTTGTATCTTTTTTCGGATTTTAGCTCTTAACAGTAGAATCAGCCTCTTCCGCTTGTGGATGTCGTCACACCCCGCGGGGGCTAAATTCATACTATCATTTTTATTATCACAAAAAATGACTTTTTTTGCCGAAATTACGCTAATAACCGCGAAAATATTAAATTTTATTACTATGAATTTTTACGTTCGACAAGTACGGTATCGTCCTTGATCTCCACATGAAGAAAATTACCGCATTTCGAGCATTTTATAAACGTATCCGTCCCGTTTTTCCCATGCACCAAAGTCGTCTTGCAATGAGGACAACAGGCATAATAATATCCTTCAATGATTGATTTGTGTTTTTCTCTCAATTCCGACATTTTATTGTTCCTTTCCTTTCATTTCATTATTTTACTGTAAAACAACTCGTTCGCCCTTTTCAACATAGCGGGGAAATCGGAAAGGTTCATCTTCTTTTCCCCGTCGCGGAACCACGCCATAAAGCCGAGCGTCTTTGGCTCGTTCTTCATCCAAGCGATTTCACTACCCGTGAAGATTCCGCCGAACACCTCATTGAACGCCTTCACCGCCTTGGGATTGTCGAACACCTCCGTCACGTAGCTTTCGGGCGTGAACGGCTCGCTGTCTAAATCCTCCCATTCGCGCTCGAATTCGAA
>JAETTR010000109.1 GCA_021768985.1 Bacillota bacterium | reverse complement strand
TACGGGCAGCTCGACCGCGAAGGGGTCGCGATCCACCTGACCAAGAAGAAAGCGATATTCGCATATTACGCACAAATGGCGGATACGCGGAAGAAGTTCGAAATTACCGACGGATTTCAGCTTTACGTGTTTCATATCATTGTGGAAACGGGCGGTTCGCAATCGCCGTTAGGCGTGCTGATCGCTTCGGCGTTGCAATCGGCAGGGGGTGCGGCGTTTGCCGTATTGAGGACGAAACACCCGTTTTTATCGCTGAAAAACGGAACCGTGCTGGCGGATCAGCCGTGTCTGAAAATCTCTCTGCATACGGTTACCGTGTTCAACGGGTTTGTCGTGACAATGACAATTACGAAAAAAATTTTGGAGGCAATTATAAATTGGATCAGAAAAAGAAAATCGACAGCATCATGGAAAAAACGGCAGAGCGCCTGACGGGGCTCGTAGACGTGAATACCGTAATCGGAAAACCGGTCTTTTCCGCCAGCGGCGCGCAGATCATTCCTTTTACAAAAGTGACGATGGGGTATCTATCCGGTGGCGGAGAATACGGCGAGGTGAAAGCGATTCAGGACGACGAAACTTTTCCTTTTGCGGGCGGCGCGGGTACCGTCGTGAATATTAAACCGGCGGGATTTTTAATCGACGACGGAATAGAATGTCGGGTAGTGCGCGTTACCGAGGACCCGCTTGACGGTGTTATCGAGAAAGCGAGCGAGCTTGTCGGAAAGATTATCAAGAAAACGAGCGGCGATGAAGACTAAACGGATTATAACTTATCTTGCTTCGGCATTTTTTATGCTATGTATGTTGTTCGCTCTGTTGCCGAACTGCAAAGAAGCGACCGCGGCGACGCCTTCGGTTGCAGAATGCGTGGTCGAGGCGACTTCCAAACGGTTTTTGCATGAACGGAACGCAGAGTGCAATCTGCCGATGGCAAGCACGACGAAGGTTCTGACGGCTATCGTGATTCTCGATGACTGCGATATCACGGAATCGGTTACGGTTCCGAAAGAGGCGGAAGGAACGGAAGGATCGAGCGTGTACCTGCGCGCGGGAGACGTCTATACGGTTGAAGAATTGCTTTACGGATTGATGTTGCGTTCGGGTAACGATTGCGCCGTGACCTTGGCGCTTCATCACAGCGGCTCGATCGAAGCGTTCGCGCAGGCAATGAACCGGAAAGCGGAGCGGCTCGGCGCGGAACACAGCCGATTCGTCAATCCGCACGGATTGCCCGATAAGCGGCATTATACCACGGCGCAGGACCTCGCGCTGATTGCGGAGTACGCTTTGCAGAACGAAACTTTCCGCGAGATCGTCTCCTGCAAATTTTACGAAAAACGGAACTGGAAAAATAAGAACAAGATGTTGTGGGAATACGAGGGTGCGATCGGCGTCAAAACGGGCTTTACCTTGAGCGCGGGGCGGTGTCTCGTAACGGCCGCCGAGCGCAACGGAATGCGGCTCGTATGCGTCGTTCTCGACAGTCCGCAGATGTTCGAGCGTACTGCGGAGCTCCTGGATTGCGCGTTTTCCGCTTACGAACTGACGCAATTATGCGCCAAGGAAGCGGGTTGCGAAGGTTATTCGATCGAGTATTCGTTTTCTTATCCGTTGACGGCGGAAGAAAAAAAGCAGGTCGAAATAAAAACGGAATTATTGTCGCCCGTTCCGGATTCGGAAGGAGAAATTGCGGGACAAATGAAGATATTGCTTGCGAATCACTTGCTTTTTTCCCAAAATTTGTATATCATGAAAAAGTAATATTTTTCGGAGAATACAAATGCGGATCAATAAATTTCTCGCGGAGCAGGGAATCGCTTCCCGCCGCGGCTGCGACGAGCTCGTTGCGGAAGGGCGGGTAAAAATCAACGGAAAGACTGCAAAGGCGGGAGACGACGTGTCCGCTTCCGATTCCGTGGAATTGGACGGAAAAACCCTTTCCCATAAAGTAAAGTACGAATACTATCTGCTAAATAAACCGAAGGGGTGCGTTTGTACGGTGTCCGACGAGAAAGACCGTAAGACGGTGATGGATTTTCTGCCGGCAGGGGCGGGGAGAGTGTTTCCCGTCGGACGGCTCGATTACGATACCGAGGGCATGCTGATTCTCACCAACGACGGCGATCTTGCTTATCGGTTGACTGCGCCTAAAAACGAGATTCCCAAAACGTATCTTGTGAGGATCGAAGGAACGGTGACCGATCAGCAGTTAAACCGTTTGCGGGCGGGCGTGGAAATCGAGCGCGGCGTCGTTACCAAGAAGTGCAAGATAAACGTTACGGAAACGAACAAAGCATACACGAAACTGCAAGTCGTGCTGACGGAAGGAAAGAACCGCGAAATCAGAAAATTGTTCGAAGCCGTCGGGAAGAACGTAAACTTTTTGAAGCGGATTAAGATCGGGGAATTGACCCTTACGGGACTCGACCGCGGTGCGGTTCGCAAGCTCTCGCAGGAAGAGGTCTTTTATCTGCAAAATCTATAAAATAACGCGCGCGTTTTCATATTAAAAACGCGCGCATTATTTTTATATCATTGATCAGAAGCTACGCAACAATCCGATTACTTTTCCGAGGATTTGCACGCCGCTTTCTTCATCGAGAACAAAATCGGACATGGTGGAATTCTCGGGGTGGAGAATAATTTTTCCGTTGCGGCGGAAAAACCGTTTTACCGTCGCGCCGTCTTCCGTACCGTCGGAGTCGAACATGGCGACAACGATATCCCCGTTTTCCGCGCTTTCCTGTTTGCGCACGACGATTTTATCGCCATTGAAAATACCTGCTTCGATCATGCTGTCGCCGCGTACGGCAAGCATAAACAGATTTTCGCCCTGAAATTCGGCGGAGGGAAGGGTATAAAACCCGTCATAATTCTCGGTCGCGAGTATCGGCTGACCGGCCGTTACCGTGCCTACGAGCGGAATCGTGATGGTTCCGCCGTTCCGCAGGGAAACCGCGCGGCGTTTGTTCGCTACTTTGTTGAGTAATCCTTTCTCTCTCAACCGGTTGATGTGGTTGTAAACGGTTGCGGTGGATCGGATATTCAGCTCCTTACAGATTTCCCGAACCGTTGGCGGAAAGCCGTTTTCGTCGTTGAAACGGTTGATAAATTCCAATACCTTATCGAGCTTGCTTTCATCAAATACGTACATGGTATTACCTCCTGTTGCTATTATAACACATTAAAAAAAATATTGCAAACAAACGTTCTAAACTTTTTTAAAATTTTTTCTGATTTTCTTGTTTTTTTCCGAAAAAAACGTTATAATGAAGGGGAGGCGAAAGAGATGGAAGCAAAAAGATGCGTTTTAGACGAAGAAAAAGAATGCGACGGGTGTATGGAGTGCGAAGTATGCGATCTCGACCCGAGCAAAGTGTGCGATAATTGCGGTAAGTGTCTGGAATTTAAAGACTTTGCTTCAATTAAAATCGATAAAATTTTTACCGACCCCGCGGAATATACCGAACCGGTAAAAAAGTAAGTTTATTTTTTTAAAAATTCCCGAAATTGCGCGGCGTATATCGCGGGGATAATTGCGGAAATTTCACTCCCGAAATCGGTGTAAGTTATTTTCGATTCGGTCAGTAATTTTCGAATCGCCCCGTATTGCGCCGTTTTTTCATAGGGAACGAAGAGTTCGGCGCGTACAAATTCGTCGTGCAGCGCGCGCATGATTTCCGCTTTTAAAGTTTCGAAGCCCTGACCGCTTGCGGCGGAGATCGGAACGGAGTTTTTGGGAAGAGCCGAAAGATTGTCGATTAAATCGCATTTATTCATTACGACGAGATAAGGGGAGGAAAAACCAAGCTCGTTCAAGGTGTCCAGCGTCGTTTTCAGTTGCATTTCGTATTCGCCGGAAGCGTCGCACACAATCAGTGCAAGATCGCAATGCAACGCGCTTTCAAGCGTCGATTGAAACGCTTCGATCAGGCGGTGGGGCAGACTTTGCAAAAAACCGACGGTATCGACGAGAAGAAAGGGGACGCCTTCGATCTCGAACCCGCGCGCGGTAGGATCGAGCGTGGCGAACAGCGCGTTTTTAACAAATACGTTCGAACCTGTCAGAGCATTTAAAAGGGTCGATTTTCCGGTATTCGTATATCCGACGAGCGCAATCGTTTTTATGCGCTCTTTTTTTCTGCGGACGACCTGACGTTCTCTGCGCTTCTCCGTTTCGTCAAGCTTTTGTTCCAGCGAATGGATTCTGGCGCGGATATGTCGTCTGTCCGTTTCGAGCTGGCTTTCGCCCGGTCCGCTTGTTCCGATCCCGCCTCCGAGACGGGAGAGCGCTTCGCCTTTGCCCTTCAGCCGGGGATAAAGATATTTCAACTGCGCAAGCTCTACCTGAATTTTTCCTTCGCTGCTTTCCGCACGGAGGGCGAAGATATCGAGAATGAGCGTCGTGCGGTCGATTACCTTTTTTCCGCCGAGCGCCGCGGAAATATTCAACGTTTGGGAAGGGGAGAGCTCTCCGTTGAAAAGAACGGTCAAATCGAGATCAGATATCCGCTCGTTCAGTTCGGCAAGCTTTCCTTCTCCGATATAGGTCGCGGGATTGACTTCGCGGATATTTTGATAAATCGTACCGGCATATTCCGCGCCCACGCTTTCGATTAACGCGCAAATTTCCGCATGCAGTATTTTAAAATGATCGTTTTCAATCGGTTGGATTACGTATACGATTTCCGGTTTTGCTTGCATAAAATTCCTTATAAATTGCTTAATCTTCGTCCGTGCGGTGGAGTTTTACTTTTCCCGCTACGGCGCGACGGTTGTCTTCGCTGATTGCCGCGTAGTGTTTCCGCGTCGTATTGACGTCCTTGTGCCCCAAAACGTCGGCGACGATATAGATGTCGCCCGTTTCGCGATAGAGAGAGGTGCCGTATGTGGAGCGCAATTTATGCGGTGTAATTTTTTTGAGCGGCGTTACGATTTTTGCATACTTTTTTAC
>JAETTR010000108.1 GCA_021768985.1 Bacillota bacterium | reverse complement strand
CGCCAACTGCGAAACGTGCAACACGTACAATATGTTAAAGCTTTCCCGCACGCTGTTTACGCTGACGGGCAAGAAAAAATATCTCGACTATTACGAGAACACTTACTATAACGCGATTCTCTCCTCGCAGAATCCCGAAACGGGCATGACGACCTACTTCCAGCCCATGGCGACGGGGTACTTCAAGGTGTATTCCACCGAAGAGAGCAATTTCTGGTGCTGTACGGGGAGCGGCATGGAGAGCTTCTCGAAGCTCGGCGACAGCATCTATTACGAAGCGGGCAACGCCGTGTACGTGTCGCTCTATCTTTCCTCGAAGTATTCGTCCGAAGCCGTCGAGTTCACGCAGACCGCCGATCTCGAAAATTCGGACGAGGCGACTTTGAAGGTGACCCGCGGCAATACGATACTCCGCCTGCGCCGCCCCTATTGGTCGGGGAGCTTTGCGGTGACCGTCAACGGGAAACCGGTCGTGACGACGGGGAGCGAGGAGTTCGTTTCCGTCGCGGTAAAGAAGAACGACGTCGTCAAGGTGACGATGAAAAAGACGGTGCGCGCCTACAACCTGCCCGACGGGAAGGATACTTACGCGTTTTTGTACGGACCCTTCGTGCTGTCCGCCGAGCTCGGCGAAGAGGGCATGACCAGAACCATGACGGGCGTGAACGTGACGATCCCCGCGAAGGCGGTCGGAAATACGACGTATACGGTGAACGCGGATACCGTTGCCGATTTCATGGATCGGATCGATGAGAATTTAAAGCGCGAGCAAGACGGAACGTTCACTCTCGTTTGCGCGAACGGCACGCTGGTGTATTCGATTCACTACCGCCAGTACGAACAGCGTTACGGAATTTACATGAACTTTACCGCGGGCGGGGCGGCGGAGAACCCCGAGGACGGTTGGGCGCGGCAGGATACCGTACAGCCCGGTTACGGTCAGTACGAGAACGACGCGTTGCACAATATGAACGAGCGCAACAGCGTGAGCGCCACGAACGTGGAGGGCGTGGGCACCTACCGCAAGGCGAACGCGAACGGGTATTTTACCTACCGCATCGTCGTGACGAAAGGGGTGAAGAACCGCATTGTCGTTACGCTGTTGAAGGAGGACAACGGAAAGACCCTCGTCGTCAAATCGGGGAACGTCGAGCTCTATTCCAAAACCCTTGATTATCGGGGCGACGAGCCGTATTACGACGTCGTGATCGAATTGCCCGATTCTCTCGTCAGCAGCGCGAAGGTCGTCACCTATGCGACCGCCTCTGGCGGAAGCGAGAGCGCGACGGTGTTGTCGTTCACTTTCTCGGGAATGAGCGGCAAGGAATCCGCGCGCGTGTGTTCGTATATCTATTCCGAATACGCGGAATAAAATCCGAATTTATATATCTGGAGTTTTTATGAAACGAATTTACTTGCTGGGAAGTCTGAATTGCGATCTGAGCATTCGCGCGCCCTATCTGCCCGAACGGGGAGAAACGCTGAAAGGAAGCGATTTCATGATCAACGCGGGCGGGAAAGGGGCGAATCAGGCTTGCGCCTGCGCGAAGCTGGGCGGAAAAATCCGCATGGCGGGCGCGGTCGGCAAGGATTCGTTCGGCGATATGCTGCTTGCGAGCCTGAAAAGCGCGGGTGCGGATATCTCGACGGTTCGCCGCACGGAGCGCAATACGGGCGTGGCGGTCATTACCGTCGTGGACGGCGATAACCGTATTATTCTGGACGAAGGCGCGAACGGCGAAGTGACGGAAGCGGACGCGCTCGCGCTGTTGGACGGCGCGCAGGCGGGGGATATTTTTGTCACGCAGCTCGAAAATCCCTTTCCCGTCGTGCTGAACGCGTTGAAGCTCGCCAGGGAGCGGGGACTGTTTACCGTATTCAATCCCGCGCCCGCAAAGGCGGAAGCGCGCGAGGCGGTGAAGTATTCCGACCTCATTACCCCCAACCGCAAGGAGCTCCGGCTGTTGAGCGGGAAAGAGGGGCTCGACGAAGGGTGCGAGGAGCTGCTTGCGCTCGGCGCGGGTTGCGTCATCGTCACGCTCGGCGAAAAGGGCTCGCTGGTTTACAAGCGCGGCGTCCGGCTGGAGGTTCCCTGTGTGAGCGCGGGCGAAGCGATCGACACGACGGGCGCGGGGGATACCTTCTGCGGCGCGCTGTGCGTCAGGCTCGCCGAGGGTGCGGAACTGGCGGAAGCGGCGCGTTTCGCTTCGGTCTGTGCGGGAATTGCGGTGACCCGCCGCGGCGCGCAGATTGCCATTCCCACGCGCGAAGAAGCGGATAGATTTTTATAACCGATTGAAAGACAACGAAAAAAGACGGCTCGCAAGAGCCGTCTTTTTATCGCTTGTCGTTATTCTTTTCCCGCCATCTTCTTGTATCCCGCAAGGCGCGCCTTCGAAGATTCTTCCGTCTTCTTGAAGAGCTCGTCCGCAACTTCGGGCTGGGTCTTTTTCAGCGAAGCGTAGCGCGTTTCGCCCAGAATGAACGCCTGATAGTCGCCCGTGGGATCCTTGGAATCGAGGGTGAAGGGGTTCTCGCCCTTTTCCGCGAGTTCGGGGTTGTAACGGTACAGCTGCCAGTATCCGCAATCCACCGCCGACTTCTGTTCCGCCTGCGACTTCGTCATGTTGATGCCGTGGTTGATGCAGGGCGCGTAGCAGATGATGAGCGAAGGTCCGTGGTAAGCTTCCGCTTCTTTCAGCGCTTTCACGAGCTGGGTCTTGTCCGCGCCCATTGCGCACTGCGCCACGTATACGTAGCCGTAGGAAGCCGCGATCATGCCGAGGTCCTTCTTCTTGACGCGCTTGCCGCTCGAAGCGAACTTCGCGACCGCGCCGATGGGAGTGGACTTGGAAGCCTGTCCGCCCGTGTTGGAGTAAACCTCGGTGTCGAGCACGAGCACGTTCACGTCCTCGCCCGAAGCGAGCACGTGGTCGAGTCCGCCGTACCCGATATCGTAAGCCCAGCCGTCGCCGCCGATAATCCAGAAGGACTTCTTCACGAGGCAGTCTTTGTCCGCATAAATTTCTTTTTCGAGCGCGTCGCATTCGCAACCGCAGTCCTTGCATTCTTCAATGCGCTTTAAGAGCTCCGCCGCCGCGGCTTTGCTTGCTTCCGCGTCGTCCATGCCCGCAATCCACTTTTCGCAAGCGGCTTTGCCTTCCGCCCATTCCTTCCACATATCCGCGAGCTTTTCGACTTTCTCTTTCAGCGCCGCTCTTCTCGTCTTATACGCGAGGTTCATGCCGTAGCCGAATTCCGCGTTGTCCTCGAACAAGGAGTTCGCCCAGGCGGGACCGTGACCCTGTTTGTTCGTGGTGTAGGGGCAGGTAGGGGAGGAGCCGCCGTAAATGGAGGAGCAGCCCGTCGCGTTCGCAACGATCATGCGGTCGCCGAAGAGCTGGGTCACAACCTTCACGTAAGGAGTTTCGCCGCAGCCCGCGCACGCGCCCGAGAATTCGAACAGCGAGGGGGTGAACTGCGATCTCTTCACGTCCGCCATTTTCGCGTTCGAAAGGTCCGCTTCGGGAAGATCTACCGCGTACTCCCAGTTCTTCGCTTCCGCTTCTTCGAGTTCGGCGAAGGGGGTCATGACGAGCGCCTTGTTGCCCTTTGTGCCGGGGCAGACGTCGGCGCACACGCCGCAGCCCATACAGTCGAGCGGGGAAACCTGCATACGGAAGTCGTAGCCGGGAATGCCCGTCGCGGGCTTGACGTCGAAGTTGGCGGGCTTGTCCGCGCCGTTTGCAACGAGTGCGGGACGGATGCAGGCGTGCGGGCAGACGAAGGAGCAGAAGTTGCACTGAATGCAGTTCTCTTTCACCCACTTGGGAACCATGACGGCAACGCCGCGCTTTTCGAACTTGGTGGTGCCGGTGGGCACGGTGCCGTCCGCCGCGAACGCGGAGGAGGGAAGCTTGTCGCCCTCGAGCGCAAGGATGGGCGCGACGACTTTACGGAAGTAATCGTTGTCGGCAAGGGAGATCATCTCCGCGCCTTCCTTCGTGGTCGCCCACGAAGCGGGGATATCGATCTTGACGAGGTGTTCCTTCGCAGAATCGATCGCGTTGTAGTTCATCTGAACGACCGCGTCGCCCTTTCTCGCGAAGGACTTGTAAGCCATCTTCTTCATGAGCTCGACCGCCTCGGTATAGGGCATGATCTGCTCGTTGATCAGGAAGAACGCCGATTGCAGAATGGTGTTCGTTCTGCCGCGCAGACCGAGCTTCGCGGCGATCGCGATCGCGTCGATCACGTACAGCTTCGCGTGCTTTTTGGCGAGTGCGTTCTTGACCTTCGCGGGCAGGTTCTTTTCGAGCTCTTCCACCGTCGTCCAGGGCGCGTTCAACAGGAATGCGCCGCCTTCTTTCAGATCGCTCGTCATGTCGTAGCGAATGATGTACGAGGGGTTGTGGCAGGCGATGAAGTCCGCCGAGTCGATCAGATATTCGCTTTGAATGGGGGTCTTGCCGAAGCGCAGGTGCGAAACGGTGATGCCGCCAGATTTCTTGCTGTCGTAGAAGAAGTAAGCCTGCGCGTACATGTCGGTGTGGTCGCCGATGATCTTGATGGAGTTCTTGTTCGCGCCGACCGTACCGTCGGAGCCGAGTCCGTAGAACTTGCAGCTCGTCGAACCCTCGGGCGCCGCGTCGAATTTCTCGGAGAAGTCGAGCGAGGTGTTCGTAACGTCTTCGTAAATACCCACCGTAAAGTGGTTCTTGGGGGTCTTTGCTTCGAGGTTCTTATAAACGGAAAGCACCATCGAAGGGTTGAATTCTTTGGAACCGAGCCCGTATCTGCCGCCGACGACGTCGATGTTCTTCAAGCCCTTTTCAAGCAGAGAGGTGCAAACGTCGAGGTAGAGGGGTTCGCCGAGGGAGCCGGGCTCCTTCGTTCTGTCGAGCACCGCGATCTTTTTGCAGGTCTTGGGGATCGCCGCCACGAACGCGTCGGTCACGAAAGGACGGTACAGGCGCACTTTGATCAAACCGTACTTC
>JAETTR010000107.1 GCA_021768985.1 Bacillota bacterium | reverse complement strand
GTCTTGCGTATGCCGTTGCCAAATATCGCTTCAAGATGTGCGGTTTCTTGTACAATCTGACGATTGTTGCCATGATGATCCCCACGCTCGGCTCGATGGCGGCGGAATACAAATACTTTAATCTATGGGGGATTACGAATTCGCCGCTCTTTTTGGTAACGGCTTGCGGCAGTATCGGAACCAGCACCTTTCTGATTATGTATTCCGTATTCAAAAATATGCCTTGGGCGTACGCCGAATCGGTATTCATCGACGGCGGCGGGAACTGGACGGCGTTTGTACGAATCATGATTCCGCAGGTAATGCCAATGCTTGCCGCACTGTTTCTGATCAGTTGTATCGGCAGGTGGAACGACTATTTGGGACCGTATCTGTATCTGACCGATTTCCCTACATTGTCAATGGGCTTGTTCCGTTTGGAGAATGCGTCGCTTACGGTACACAACAAGCCGGTATATTTTGCCGCCGTTTTGATATCGGTAATTCCCATATTCGTATTGTTTATATTGTTTTCCGACAAAATCATGTCGAATGTTTCGATCGGCGGATTAAAAGGATAAAAAAATAATTTATATAAAGGAGTAATATATGAAAAGGGTTGTGAGCGTAGCAGTATGTTTGGCCGTTGGTTGCACCGTTTTGACCGGTTGCAACGGCGGAAAAATCGAAGACGTGGAAACAAATTTGATCATTTCGCTGTACGAGGGCGGCTACGGCACATCGGCGTTTCAGCGCATTGCCGATCAATTTGAAGAATGTTATGCGGAAGAGGGGTATACGGTTACCATCGTTCCCGATCCGGGACTGATCGGCAGTTCGGTGGTTTCGAAAATCCAGTCGGGTCCGAAGGTTACGCCTACCGATTTGTTTTTACCGGGTAATGTGAACTACCGCCAAATTATTTCGCAGCGCGATAAGTTTATCAAGGGCTATGAATACGGGTTGGAGGATTTAACCGATTTGTTCGGGCAAAAGGTATACGGGGAGGAGGTGACTTACGGACAAAAGCTTGATCCGCAGTATGCCGACGGGTGTGCCATTGAAATCGATGGGAAGACGAAATATTATACCGTGCCGTATATGGGCGGAATTTCGGGATTGGCGTACAACAATAGTTTATTCCAAACAAATAACTGGAAGCTACCCAACACGACGGACGAATTGATCGATCTCGTCGGGCAAATCCGCAGCGACGGTGCGACGCCGTTCGTTTGGGCGTCGAATACGGGATACTGGGATTATTGCGTGTATCCTTGGTGGAGGCAGCTTGTAACCGAAGAGGAAGCGGAGAATTTCTGGAATTGCATCGATTCCAACGGTGACGTAACTGCCGAAGTTTTCCGCAGTCAGGCGCTTCTCACTGCGTTCAAGGTTCTGGAAGATTGTATTTACGATACGAAAAACAGCCATCCAAAATCCATGACGTTTACGAATATAGAGGCGCAGATGACGCTGTACGAAAGCTCCAATAAAATTGCAATGATGCCGACGGGCGATTGGCTGGAAAACGAAATGAAGAATTCGGGCTATCAACCGGGGCAGGTGGATATAGGACTTATGAAAGTACCCGTGATCAGCGACGTCATTTATACGTACGACGAAATCGGGAATCAGCAGTTTAAATGGACAACCGTGCAGTCGGACGAAGCGCTTTCAAAAGTCATTGCGGCAATCGACGCAAACGAGCCCAAACCCGAAGGCGTGGACGCGGAAGAATTTGAGGAAATCAAAATAATCCGCAGCTATACGAATTCCAACGGGTTTATGTTCAATGCGATGATTCCGGCATATTCCAACGCCAAGGAAGCGGCGAAAAAATTTCTGTTGTTCATGGCGAGCGATACGGCACAGCAAATTTTTTACGACGAAACGGGCGCATTGTTGCCGTTTTCGACCGGAAACTTGCAGAAGCCCGATTCGCCTACACGCTTGCAACAGGCGGTAATCGATAGCATGGGCAAGACGACGTATATCTCGAATATGGCGCCCAAAAATCCGCTTTTCTATAATACCGATCTGAAATGCTGGCATGAAAATATAGAGGAATACATCGGAACGACGTCGACTGCGAAAAAGACGGCACAACAGTTCTGGGAGTGGAATTACACCGATTACAGAGATAATTTTTCGCGGTATCTTTCCATGTCGCGAAACTAAAAGCGAATCAAACGATTTTATCATCCGAGGGGAAACATGAGAAATATTTTAAAAAGTATCGCGCCGATTATTTTGGTCGGAGCGTTGGTATTGCCGACTGCTTGCAGGGAAGGAAAGCCGAAAGAAACCGAGGCGGAAATCTGGACGATGCCGTCTACCGTGAAAGTATTGCGCGACGAAGATTACAGCGAAAATTATACGGATACTCCCGTTCTTACGTTTGAAACGGCGCGGAACGAGTACGAGAGCGCGCAGCTCTTCATCACACCGGAAACGGACGTGCGGAGTTATAACGTAACGGTAAGCGCATTGACGGACGGCGCGGGAAATACGATCGAAGAGGAAAATATTGCCGTCTATCATCAGAAATACGTGGAAATCGTTTCGCTCACGTCCTTGACGTCGGGCAGACCTACGGGATATTATCCCGATGCGCTGTTGCCGATGCAGACTGCGGTCGATGCAGGCGAAGCGGCAATCAAAGCGGGTGCGAACCAAGGCGTTTGGATTACGCTGTTCACGCCCGAAGATACTGCGGCGGGCGAATATTCGGGAACTGCGACGGTTACGGCGGACGGAACCGTGTTTACCGTACCCGTAAACGTGACGGTGTGGGATTTCGCAATCCCCGAAAAATCGAATATCCGTACGACGTTTTATCTTTTTCCCGAATATCTGATGGGCGGCGAGTTGAACAATACGCCCGAAATGTATCGGACATACGTCGATACCTGTCTCGAGTATCGTATCTCGACAACCAATATGGTGTATCCTGTCGGGATTTCAAAAGACGCTTGGGTGGCGCAGATTAAGAAGTATGCGGACAACGAGCGGTGCACGTCGTATAATCTCGGAGGCGATATGCCGTTCAGTGAAGAGGAACAATTGCGTCTGTTGATCGAAAATTCTACGCCCGATCTGAATTTATTGAAAAAGGCGTTTTTCTATCCCTATGACGAACCGCACGGCGATACGCTTGCTCCCGCAACGCAGAAGAACAAAGATCTGATCGATATGCTCATCGCGGTGGCGGCAAGCTATAGCGACGAACAGCTTGATGCTTTCGGATTGACGAAGGAGGATATTGAGAGCATTCCCGTGCTCATAACGACGGTGACTCCGATCGAAGGGTTGCGCACGTATTGTCCGCAGATTCAGGAATATAACACGCCCGCACAACGCGAGCAATATGCCGAATACCGCGAAGAGGCGTATGCCGGCGAGAAAGGCGAATTGAGCGGGAACGCGCACGGCAGTACTTGGTGGTATCATTGCGGGATATCTCCGCACGAACCCTATCCTACGCTTGTGATCGACTCCGATTTGGTTTCGAGCAGAGTGCAGAGTTGGATGCAGTACGAATACGGCGTGGATGGATTTTTATATTGGGGCTTGGCAAGTTATTTTCAAACGGAGAACTATACCGATCACGTAAACGGATGGCAATCCGCCGATATCTGGAACGGAGGCAATTCGGTCATTCCTACGGCGAACGGCGACGGCGTTCTGCTGTATCCGGGTGCGAAGTACGGGTTAGACAAACCGATCCCGAGCATTCGTTTAATGTCGCTTCGCGACGGATTCGAGGATTACGAATATTTATATATGCTCGGCAACCTGGCGGAAGAATACGGCGAAAGGTACGAGACATCCAATCTTGCGGCTTCGCTGAATGCTCTCTATGAAAATCTTTACGAAGGAACCGTTCCCAAAACCGACTATACGCTCGTGCTCGAAGCACGTAAGACTTTGGCGTCCATGCTCGAGCTTGCGAATTGCGAAGCGCACGCGTTTGTATCGGTAGGCGAAATCAACGGCGCGGAAAGCAAGTCTGAAATTAAGATTTATGCGCAAAGCGGCGCGGAACTGACCGTGAACGGCGAAAAGCTAAGCGGAACCGAGAGCGGCGACGGCGTGCAGTTCGTATATCTCCAGAAACTCGATCAAAGCGCAAATACGTTTGACGCGCAATTGAGCTATAACGGGAATACGTACCGTATCTGCATGTATCTTTCGGGGAAAGTCGTTTGCGTTTCCGATTTCGAAACGCAGGAGCAGATCGGTTTGTGGCAGATTACCGCGCGCGGTAACGGCGAAGAACATATCGCGGTGTCGCTCAACGACCACTCGGAATACGTAAAATTCGGAAGCGGTTCCGTCAAGATCGCGTGTGCCGCAAAGCAATGGACGAATTGGGAGCTGGCAAACTACAAACCGCGCATTACGCTCGGGAAAGATTCGTTTATGCCGCAAGGTTCCATTCGCGATATCGACAGCTTCGAGCTGTATGTGTTCAATCCGTCGCAGGAGTCTTTCGACGTCACGGTCGAACTCGTGGCTCAGGTCGGAAAAGCGGAAAGTACGCGCAGTTTGGTTACTTATACGGTGATGCCGGGTGAAAACAGAATCCGCGCGGTTGACGTGTATAAGACGGTTTGGAAACAGGGAGAAACCGACTGCATGCAGAACATCACGGGTATTGCAATCGGTTTGCCGCTGCTCGATAGGGATATCGAGTTGTATGTGGACGGCTTTACGTATGTTTGCCGGTAAAGGTAGGGGGAAAATAATATGAAACGTAAAACAGGCGTATTTATGATTGCGTCCGCTCTCGCGGTGCTGGGCTGTATGTTTACCGCTTGCAGGAAGAGCGACAATACGAACGAAATTCTCAGTGCGGATTTCGAAACATACGAAGAACTGACCGAAATGCGTTGGCTCAATTATTTCGGCGCTGCGGAGCTTCAAGACGAACACGTCACGCACGGCAACAAATCGTTGCACGTGTCCGTCATGGGCGACCCGAACTCGGCGGCAAAACCCGTTCTCGCGATCGAAACCAAAACCG
>JAETTR010000106.1 GCA_021768985.1 Bacillota bacterium | reverse complement strand
TCCTGCGACTTCGGAAGAAAGCGGAGGATAACTTATGAGAGAAAAAGTAATGAACGCGTCCCAAAAGAACGAAGCGGCGCAAAAGGAATTCCGCCGCAGAGTCATAAGAAACATTGTCATTGATCTGGCGCTCGCGCTGTACACGGTATTTTTATTTTTCCCGTTCCTGATTGTAATCATCACTTCGTTTACGACGAGACAGGAGTTGGCGGACGCCACGGGCTTCGTATGGTTCCCGCAAACGTCGATAGAAGGCTACCGCATTTTGTTTACGAACGACCCCAACATGGTGAACGGGATTCCGTCTTTGTTGATCGGTTTCTTTAATACTATGTGGCAGTCGATCCTTCCTACCGTCTGCGGGCTTGCCGTTTCCGGCTTGGCTGCTTACGCTTATGCAAAGTACGACTTCCCCGGGAAAAACAAATTTTTTGCAGGCAATCTGCTGTTAATGACCATTCCGCTTTCGGCGGGCATGGCGGGGTATTTGTTCTATGCGGGAATCGGCTGGACGACGGGCGGTGCGTCCGTGTTGCCCCTGATTATTCCCGGAATGTTCGGAAGCGCGGGAACGATATTCTTCATCTATCCGTATATCAAGGCGTTGCCCGACGGCGTGGTCGAGGCGGCGAAGATGGACGGCATGGGATTTTTCGGGATATTCTTCCGCATTATTCTCCCGCTTGCAAAACCCGTTTTTCTGGCGCAGTTCCTGTTCGGGTTCGTGGGCAGTTACAACAACTATTCGGGCGCGCTTCTCTATCTGATGTCGGAAAAGTCGCTCTGGACGTTGCAGCTTGCGCTGCAGCAAATCACGAAATACATCGGTACTCGTTATACCAACGCGCAGTGCGCGGCGGCTCTGATTTCGATGATCCCGCTCCTCATTCTGTATGCGTTCGTGCAGAGATTCTTTATCGAGGGCATTACGGCGGGCAGTGTGAAGGAATAAGGAGGAAGATATGAAAAAGACAGTCAAAATTTTCGGATTAGCGATGGGCGCGTTGATGTGCGTATCGCTTGCGGCGTGCGGTGCGGAGACGAAAACGGTGTACGAGCTGCCCTATTACGACGGCGCGGTTTACGACGACGTGACGGGAAAACCCGTCTATTCCACCGATTTATGGCGGCGGAACGAGGACTTCCCCGACGTGGGCGATCCGATGATCCTCGACAACCGCGAACGCGACGGGTTCTATTATTTGTATAAGACGCAGGGCTTCGGAAATTATTTCGAGGCGATGCGTTCGAAGGATTTACTCAATTGGTACGAGGCGGGCTGGTGCTGCGTCATGCCCGAGGGTTGGAGCTGTGCCTGGGCGCCCGAAGTGGTGTACGACGAGGATACCGAGCTGTATTATTTCTTCTGTTCGGCAATGGCGGCGAACGCGCAGAAGTTGGGAGCTTATGCTTTTGATAACGGAATGTCGCTCTACGTGGGCACGGCGAAGAACGCATACGGACCGTTTGAATTTGTCGATTTTACGAGTGCGAAGCAAGTCGGCGCGGAGAACGTGCGCAATATTGCGCGGTACGACGAAAGCTGGGCGCCTTTCGTAAAGCACGTATTGTTCGACCCGATCGAAACGAACAAAAAGCTCGCCGAGATCCGCCCCGAAATCGAGGGCTACGTGACGGACGATAACGCGGATAAGCTCGTCAACAATATCGACCCGAGCCCGTTCGTCGATCCCGTTACCAAGAAAAAATACCTTGTGTTCAGCGGCGACAAGCAGCCCTCGCCCATTTTAGGCGTCGAAATGGAGGATTGGCTCACGCCGAAAATCGAGACGCTGACCGTATTAACGCAGTGCGGGTACTACACCACGGCTGATTTCGAGAAGGCGGAAAGAGACGAAGAAGTTGAAAAAATCTGGTATGAAAATCTCAAAAACAGAGTGAACGAGGGTCCGTTCCTGTATTACCGCAACGGAACGTATTACTTAACGCTTTCGGTAAACGGTTATACCGATGCGGCGTATTCGGTGGTGCAGGCGGTGTCCGACAGCCCGTTGGGACCCTTCCGCAAATTAAAGGAGAGCGAAAACGGCGTCATTCTTTCGGGCGATTACAACGCGAACAAGGCGGTTTCCGGTTCGGGACACCACTCTTTCGTCGAAATCGGCGATAAGCTGTATATCGCCTATCACCGTCATACCAAGGCGGGTTCGATTGATAAAGGACGGTGTCTTGCGATGGACGAAGTGAAGTTTATGACGATTGACGATATTAACGGCAATAAGCTCGACGTCATGTACGTCAACGGACCGACGTACACCGTACAGCCCGGCATTGTGGAAACGCTTGACTACGAGGATATCAGCGAGAGAGGCGAGCTCTCGCTTGTGAGCGGAAGCGTGGAAAAGGATTCCGATATCAAATGGCTGAACGACGGATTGCTTTCGTATAACGTCAATTTCAATCAGGAATTCCTCGATAAATACGTGCGTGAAACGGTGATCACGAAGGATACGACCTTCGAGCTGTCGTTCAGAGACTACGAAGGGATCCGCGGTTTTATGATCTACAATTCCAAGTATAAAGAGAAGATATTCAGAAAGGTCAAAAATGTCGAATTTGTTTCGGAAGAGAACGGCGCGGAAAAAATTTGGTATATCAAGGAATTGAACCTCGATACGAAGGCGAATTGTTTTTTGAGTGATTTCGACCTCGAAAACGGAATTGAAACGCTGAACGCCGTCGCTTACGGCGGGGGCGTGTGGGCGGAGTTCAAGGAAATCAACGTGAAGAAAATCCGCTTTACCGTTGAAATCCCCGAAGGGCAGGAAAGCGTAGGACTTTCGGAAATCGCTGTAATGGGCAGGAAGAAGTAAGGAGGGGAAAGATGAAAAAGACGATGAAAAAAGTTCTATCGGTTGCGCTTGCTGGCGCATGCGCCCTTCCCGTGTTCGCGCTTGCCGCTTGCGGCGATACTAAGACCGATTACCGCGTGATCGGCACGGACGAAGCATACGAATATACCGTCTTACCGAAATCGACGGTGAAGGTGGACGATGGGATCGTGATCGACGGCAAGCTGGACGAATCAATCTATACCCGCAAAGTGCAGCGCTGGTACCGTGCGAGCAAAACGGACGGCGACGTTTGTCCAGAAGGCGGTTTTGCGAATATCGACATTGCGGTAACGACTTACTTTGCGAGCAATGCGGTGCTCATTGCGGTGGACGTGACGGGCGACTGGATCGTGACCTATCAGCCTACGCGCATTACCACGCAGAACAGCGGGATCGAATTTTATGTGACCGCAAACACGCCGCTGTCGTCCGAGGGCACGCTGTTTGAAATGGATTTGTGCGCGGGCGGCGATCAGAGCATTAAAATTTTGAGATCGGGGCGTTTTCACAAGGCGCTCATGTCTGCCGATTTAACGCCGCTGTACGGCATTCAGTTAAAGGGCGGGGCGATCAATACGCCCGAATGCACGGGCTACACCATGGAGTGGTACATTCCGTTTTCCATGTTCGGTTTGGACGAGGCGCCCGAACGGATCGACATCAATCCCTACGTCATGACCCCGCGAAACGCCAAAGATACCGATCGGGAATGGTACGGATTCGGCGCGCAGAGTCCCGCGCTCTGCGGTTGGGTAACGCCTACGGCATATCCCTTTAATTCGCGCGGATTTGTATGCAACCAAATCACGATCGAAGCGACGGGCGGAGAGGTAATGCAGGAGCGCGGTTACGATTGGTGCGTAACGGGCGATAACATCGTGTTCTATGCCGATCCCGACGACCCGACGACGAGTTGCACTTCGTTCCGAGTGAACGGGGAAGAGCTGAAAGACAAAATAAGGAACGGCGTAATTACGGTGAAGTGCGAGGGTGATATGGATATCGTCGCGCAGTTTGCCTGAAATAAAATAAAAAATAATTTGGAGGAAAAGTTATGAACAAAAAGAGAAAGCTGACAGTCATTGTCGGAACCGCGCTCTGCGCTCTTTCCGCGTGCGTTGCCTTTGCCGCTTGCGGCGGAAGCAATCACAACGTAACGGAAATCGGCGCGAAGGACGCCACCTGTACGGAGGCGGGAAACGAACACTATTATATGTGTACGGACGAGGGGTGTGGCAAGTATTTCTTGGACGCGGACTGCAAGAACGAAGTGACGCTCGAAGAGGTCACAAAGCCCGCCTTGGGGCATGACCCGAAAAAGGTGGAGTATGAAGCCGCGACCTGCACGACGGACGGGCACGAGGCTTACTACGACTGCTCGCGTTGCGAAATGAATTTTGCGGATGCGGCGGGAACGCAGATTCTTACCGACAATGATATTATCATTCCGAAGCTCGATCACGACGGGATTAAAGAAGTACCCAAGACGGCGCCTACGCTTGCGCAGGAGGGCAACGTTTATCACTGGCACTGCAATCATTGTCAAAAAGACTTTACCAACGAGAATGCCACGAAGGAAATCGAAAATGTGGTGATTCCCAAGCTCGTAAAGGAAACGGGGCTTACGATCAACGTAACGACCTACGATAATGCCACCGAATCGGGCACGGCTCCCACGGGCACGTTTACGCTGACGGGCGAAACTTATCCCGACAGCACAACGGAAAACGTATCGATTGCAAGCGATAAGCTTTCCGTGACCGAACTCATTGCCGACAGCTACAAGTTCGAGATTGACGGTTACTATCCCGTATACTTCAAGGTGGAGAAGGGCGTAAAGACCTATAATCTCGATCTCTATAAGCATTTCCATACGCACACCACGCAAAACGATAACGGTAAAATCAAGTGGGATTATATCGACGGCGACTTGAAAGCCACGGTTACCGACGGTCCTTTTGCAGGGGGACAGATTCCCGAAATTACGTTGGTGAACGATAAGATCGCGGGTGATAACTACATGATCGAGTTCACCATGCAATACGACGAGAAGTCGCCCTTCAAGGATTGGACGCAACGCTTCGGAATTCGCCTCGGCAGCTCTTCACAAGCCGCGAAGCCCACGGGATTTATGTTCTTCTCGGACGGGGGCGCGGTGCACGCCGCAAATACCGTTCCCAACGATGATTGCTTGGGGAACGGCGGCGATAATAAC
>JAETTR010000105.1 GCA_021768985.1 Bacillota bacterium | reverse complement strand
AACGCGTAATAGTAGTTGCGCACGCTTCCCTTGGCGCGGCTGTGCTCCTTGCCGTACGTTTCGAACAGATACGAAAGCGTTTTCCCCGCGCTCTTGCCCGTATAAATGTATTCGATCAGCCCCGTCGCTTCCTCTTCCGTGTAGCCGTTGATTTTATTCATGATTTCACCTCGCCTATTTTTTTGACATAATTAAGCCGAAATATACATTAAATAAAAATATGCGAGTGTTTTTTTTGGCGGAATCGCCCTGCGCGCTCACGGTAAACGGCGCGTACTTCGGAATCGTGGACGGGTTCGAACGCGCGTGCGAGCTCGATCCCGCGGACGAAGTTTTTTGCGAACTCAAAGCGAACGGTTGTCTGCCCGTCAATTTTTTCTTCAACGAAAGCTTTCTTTTGAACCCGCCCGAACAAATTAAGCTCTACTATTTCCGCGGCGGCGTGGCGGTCTTCGCGGGGGATTTTCTGCGCGCGGATCAGACGCTGCGCGTGATCTGGCAGGATCGGATCGGCAACAGTCTGCTGACGCTGTGCATGCAGGGCAGATTACAGCTCAATCTCGAAAACGGAAGCGGATTCCATATCCTTCCCCTGCCCGCCGTGCTTGCCGATTCCAAGTGCCGCGCATTCGGAGACGACTTTCTGATCGAGGGAGAAACCGCGTTCGCGCTGATCTCGAACGAGGGCGAGATACGCGTTCTTTCCGAAGGAAAGGTGCTCGAACGGGAGGAGATTCTGCGCGCGGAAGTACCCTTCCACGACAGCATGGGGCACGTCGCGGTATGCGGGTGGGAGAACGGAAAACTGACGGAATGCAAGCTGAAAACGGCTTGCGATCCCGCGCCGGACACCTTTGCGCTCGCTCTGTTCGAGAGCGTGCTGATCGGCGGCGATCCCGCGCCCTTCCTCTCCGAAAGTCTTGCGGAAAAAGCGGGCGCGCTGAAAGAGTTTTTAGGCGATTACGTTTCGGTCACCCTTACCGCCGAACGCGATCTTGTCGGACTCGTCTACAAGCGCAAGCCGCGCGTGTTCGACGTGCGCTATTTCCGCGTGGAGCTTTCAGACGGAAAAATTTCCAATATCAAGCCCGAATAGCAAAATATTGCCCCGCCTTATAAGCGGGGCGTCTTTATATTACGCCGCATTCGTTTGAATTACGATGCAACGGCATTCGTACTTGCTGTCGTCCGTATAGATCAGCTCGCCGATTTTATCGGCGACGATTCTGCCCGAGCGCGGATTCTTGACCGACAGAATCTCCCCTCTGATTTCCGCGTCCACGTCGGAATATTCAAAGGAGAAATCCGTGCCTTCCGTTTCGCAATCCACGAGCTTCAGATTTTTGCAGTAGCAAAGCGGTTGGGTGCCGATAATTTTACAGCCGATAAACGTGAGATTTTCCGAATACCAGCCGAGATATTCCCCTTTCACGACGGAGTTTTTCACCGTTACATTCTTCGCGTGCCAGAAAGCGTCCTTTGTGTCGAGCACGCTGTTTTCGATCGTGACGTTTTCGACGTACTGGAAGGAATATTTGCCCTTGAAATCGACGCGGTCGAGCTTTAAATCGCGCGCCATCAGAAAGAGATATTCGCTCGCGAGCTTGCAATGTTTCAAAGCAACGCCGCGGCTCTTCCACCCGAACTCGGGGGAAACGATTTCCGTGTCCGCAATCGAAATATCGGCGCATTCGCGGAGCGCCTTGATGCCGCCGAGCATACTGTCCGCAATGCGGACCTCCTCGGTATACCAGAGCGCGGCGCGGCAGTTCTCCGTCATGACAACGCGCCGCAGTTCCACGTTCCGATCGTGCCACAACGGATACCGCAAATCCATTTTACAGTCTTCGAGAATGACGTTCTTCGCCTCCTTCAAAGCGGATTCGCCGTCCTCGACGCCCTGAAAGGTGCAATTCTTTAAATGCACGCCGTCTGCGCCGTACAAATCGCGCTCGCAGGGAAAGTTCTTGTTTTCGATCAGATTCATATCCTGCGTTTTCCGATCTTTGTTTCGGAAAACATTTCTCCTCGCGTAATAATTGCTAATATTCTATCTCAATTTCCGCCGTATGTCAAACAGTTATAAATTATAAGGCACCATAATTTACGGGAATTACGGAAAAACCGCAAGAAAAAAACCGCAGGCACGCCTGCGGTTTTTTGTTTTTGAAATTATTGCAGTTCGGCAACCGCGCCGGCTTCTTTCAGCTTTGCAAGAGCCGCTTCCGCGTCCGCCTTGGGAACCGCTTCTTTCAGCACGCCGAGGCTCTCGACCGCTTTCTTCGCTTCCGCGAGTCCGAGACCCGTGAATTCGCGAACCGCCTTGATGACGGCGATCTTGTTCGCACCGATCTCTTTGAGAACGATGTTGAACTCCGTCTTTTCCTCTTCCGCGGGAGCAGCCTCCGCCGCACCTGCCGCGCCTGCAACCGCTACGGGAGCCGCCGCGCTTACGCCGAACTCCTCTTCGAGCGCTTTTACAAGTTCGTTGAGCTCGACAACCGTCATGCTCTTTACTTCTTCAATCAATTTCTGAACGTCCATTTTTTTAACCTCCGATAATTTTTAAGATTTTTGGTCCGCGATCGCTTTTAACACGTAAGCGAAATTCGCAATGGGAGCCTGCAAGCACCCGAGCATTTTTGCGATCAATACCTCTCTCGAAGGGATTGCCGCAAGCTTCTTGACGCCCGCCGCGTCCACGTAAGCGCCGTTGACGTACGCGCTCTTGGGAACGAGCTTGGTGTCGAGGACGGGATTTTCCTTGACCGCCTTGGCGATAATCGAGCAACCGCTCGTTTCGTCGGGGCAGAAAACGAAAGCCGTCGCGCCGTTCAGATCGTTATCGAAATCCTTTACGCCGAGTTCTTCGAACGCCTTGCGCACCAACGTGTTTTTATACACCTTGTACTCGCAGGACGCGTTTCTGAACTTGCCGCGCAGATCGGTAACTTCCGAAACGGTAAGGCGGTCGTAGTGAGCGAGCACGACGGACTTGCTTGCCTGAATCTTGATCTTGATCTCTTCGACCAAAACCTTTTTTGCTTCAAAATTTTCCGACATGGTTACCTCCGTAAAGCGCTTCCGCGCCGATTCGATTCCCCGAAGGGAAATAAAAGCTCCGTACCGCGAGGATACGGAGCTTGCGTAATACAATGCAAAAACTCGTAACCTCGACGGGATATTAAGCGTTGCGCACCCGTTGTCTGCGGTTTACTTTGCTATTTTAACAGACTGCGGCAAAACCGTCAAGCGATTTTGCGGCGTTCTGTTAAATTTTGTTGTAATTTACTTTGACGCCGGGACCCATCGTACTCGTTAGGGTCACGCTCTTTACGTACTGTCCCTTCGCCGCGGCGGGTTTCGCCTTGACGATCGCGTCCATCAGCGCGTTGAAGTTTTCGAGCACCTTTTCCGTGCCGAAGCTCTTCTTGCCGATCGGGCAGTGGATGATCGCCGTCTTGTCCAAACGGTATTCGACCTTACCTGCTTTCACTTCGGCAACCGCGCGCGCGACGTCCATCGTGACCGTACCCGACTTGGGGTTGGGCATCAAGCCCTTGGGTCCGAGAAGACGACCGATACGGCCGACGACGCCCATCATGTCGGGGGTGGTGATCATAACGTCGAAATCGAACCAGTTCTCCGTCTGGATCTTCTGGATCATTTCTTCCGCGCCGACGAAGTCCGCGCCCGCCGCCTGCGCCGCGTCCGCACGCTCGCCCTTTGCGATGACGAGCACTTTCTTCGTTTTACCGGTACCGTTGGGGAGCACGAGCACGCCGCGGACCTGCTGATCCGCCTGACGGGGATCGATGCCCAGACGGACGTGAAGCTCGATGGTTTCGTCGAATTTCGCCTTTGCGTTGTTCAGTACGAGAGCGATCGCTTCCTGCGAATCGTAAGCCTTGGAGCGGTCGTAGGATTTGATGCTCTCGGCATATTTCTTACCGTATTTCATAAATCTTTCTACCTCCCCTTATTCCTCTACCGTCACGCCCATACTGCGTGCGGTGCCTTTGATCATGCTCATCGCGCTCTCGAGCGTGGAGCAGTTCAAATCGGGCATCTTCATCTTCGCGATTTCCTCGACCTGCGCCTTCGTCAGCTTGCCGACCTTCGTCTTGTTCGGGGTCGCGCTGGCGGATTCGAGCCCGAGCGCCTTTTTGATCAGCACGGGCGCGGGCGGCGTTTTCAGAACGAACGTGAACGAACGGTCCTGATAGATGGTCATCACGACGGGAATGATCAGCCCTTCCTGTCCTGCCGTTTTTGCGTTGAATTCCTTGGTAAAGCCCGGAATGTTGATTCCGTGGGGACCGAGGGTCGAACCTACAGGGGGACCCGGGGTCGCCTTACCGGCGGGAAGCTGCAATTTAACGACTGCGGTAATTTTCTTTGCCATGTTAAATTCCTCCTACGTGGTTTTTGCAAGGCGGCGACTGAGATTTTCCGCCTCTCCCACATATTTATTCACACGATTTGTTTTTGCAAAAACAAATCGTCGTGAGCTCGTAACTGTTTTGCTTCGATTGAGTTGCAGGAGCTCTAAGCCCGTCTATCCCAAGTCGGCAAGCCGCAAGTATGCGGCGGATTGTATTCCGCAGCGGAAGGCAACCTTCCTCGCGGAAGTTTTTATTCTTCCGATTCGGCGGGAACTTCGATCGCCGTTTCGGATACCTTTTGCATCTGAACGTATTCGACTTCCACTTCCTGCTGACGGCCGAACATGACGATATTCACCTTCGCGCGCTGCGTGGAGTCGTTCGCCTCGGTAATCGTTCCGATAAACCCTTCGAGCGGACCGTTGTCGATGCTCACCTTATCGCCCGCCTTGAAGTCGGCGTCGGCGACGAATTCCTCCAACCGCATTTTGCGGATCTCCTCTTCCTTCATGGGAATCGGGCGACCCTGCGGACCGCAGAACCCCGTGACCCCGCGCGTATTCGTCACCAGATACCAGATCTGGTTGGTATAGATCATTTTGATAAACACGTAGCAGGGCAACAGCTTGCGCTCGACGACCTTCTTCTTTCCGTTCGCCTTCTCTTCGATGGTCTGTTCGGTCGGAATCTTCACGTCGGTGATCATGTCGCTCAGGTTGTTGTTTTCGATTAAGCGCAACAGGCTTTCGCGCACCATGGTTTCGTAACCGGAATAGGTGTGCAGAATATACCACTTGGGTT
>JAETTR010000104.1 GCA_021768985.1 Bacillota bacterium | reverse complement strand
ATGCGCGCCTACCTTAACGCCCGCTTTTTCCACGTATACATAGGTTTCGATATAAGTAAATTCGCCGAAGTCGAAAGTAGGCAACCATGCATAATCCTCATATCCCAACACTTCGTTGATCGTAATCGCAAGCGAACCCGCTTCCGTACCGTACTTCTTATCGGTATTGTAAGCTACGGTCGCCGCAGTTCCGTTTGCCTTTACGCGGGAAGCCACATTTTCGTCTACCGTAAATACCGTGCCGTCCTCGGGCTGAACGTTTACGGTGATTTCCACCTCTTTCCCTTCGATCTCTTCCACCGAATAAGTGATCTTCAGTGCAACCGCGCCGCGATAGCTGACCGTAATTTTATTTTCGGTAACGGTGTAGCCTTCCACGGAAACGGTAACCGTATAGCCGGAAACTTCTCCCCCTTCCGCATCCTGCAAAGTCGCTACGGGAAGTGTATATTGCCCGTCCGCATCGAGCATTGCAAACGAATCGTGATCCGCCACAACCAATCTGTACGATTGTTCCAGATTGACGTAGACCGCGCCGACGGTATAAGAATTTTTCATCGCTTTGAATGTGCTCACGCCCTCAGCCAAAGCAACGCCGTCCACCGTGTAGTGCGAGAACCCGAACCCTTGCTCCGCCGCCGCGTGCGTCAGCGTAACCGTATCGCCCAACACATAGCCGTCTTTCTCCGTGCCGACCTTGGTATCGCCTTCCGCTTTTTGGATCGTGACCGTCTGCGCCGCGACAAACGCGTTCAGCTTGTTCTCTTCCGTGACGAATTTAATATTCGTAATCGTGGGATTGGGGAAATCGCTTCTCCAGCCGTAACCGAAATTATTATTGTACTCCGCGTGCCCCATGAACGCGGTCAGATCGAGCTTCGCCGCAATCATATATTCGTCGTCTGACGGTATGACATACAATGTAAAATCCTTTCCGTTGCGCACGAACGCGACCGTTACGGGAGCTTCCTCCGTCGCGCCGAGCAAAGCGTTCTGCACTTCTTGCGAGAAATGCCCGCGTTCATCTACCGTGCCGCCTGCGCCGTTACCCGAATATACGTGCCCGTACAGCGTAAGATATTTACCCCAACTTGCAAACTCTATGCCCGCAATCTGTTTCGTTCCGCCGATATATGCGCCGAAATAAAACTTTCCGTCCGACTGATTGGTTTCTGTTATATCATAGGAAAGCACCCACTGATCCGCATTGCCGAGCTTGTGTACCTTGGTATCGTCGGAAACCGCATCCGGCGCGATGAACTCCGCTTCGTTCCAGGTCATGTCGCTCGCATCCGTGAAGTATCTGACCGTTACGGTATGCGTTTCCGCCGTCGTCTTGAACGTGTTGCCGACGATCGGAGTACCGTCCACCGCGAAACCGTCGAACTTCGGATTCGTTCCCTTATAAGAGAGCGTGACCGTCGCTCCTCTCGACACAACGTTCGATTCGCCTTCCATCTGCACGTCGGCGGGAAGCTCCAACGTGGAAGTTTCTTTTGTGAACACAACGCCGACCGTATGAATCAATTTCGTTACGACGAAGGTATTGCCATCGAGCCGTTCACCGTCGAGCATGAAGTGCGAGAACGCTTCGCCTGCCGGCGCGGTCGCCGAAAGCGTGACCGTGTCGCCGATTGCGTAGCTCTCTTTGTCGAGCTTGATAGTGCTGTCCTCCTTGCGGATGTCAACCTTTATCGATTCAAAGAACGCCGCCAGCTTCTCTCCGCCCGTTACGAATCGAATGTTCTCAATCGTAGGAACCGCGCCGGCGTCCGCTCTCCAACCGTAACCGAAATCGAAGCCGTACTTCTCGTCGAGCGTGTCGAGCGTATGCGCTTTCACGACCGCGTACACGATGTCGCCGCTCCGCACGTATGCGGAAAGCTTTGCGCCGTCGCGGACAAAGACGAGATTTACGGGGTTCTCTTCGGACGCGCCGTTAAGCATGGCGATCACTTCCGCAGGGAGTTTCCCGAGCGAATCCCACGAAGAGCCTTCGCCGTCGCCCGCCGAACCGAGTTTGTTCTGCCACTTCTCGCTGCCCATTTCGTAGCCGTTGAGCTGATTGCCGCGCACCATTGCGCCCATGAACCATGCGCCGCCCGCCGCCGCGTTGGTCGCCGTCATATCGTAGGTGAGCACCCACTTCTCCGCGCTGCCGAGCTTGTGCGCCTTGCCCCAGCTCGAAATCGAAATTTCGGGCGCGACGAATTCCTCTTCGCCCCAGGTCATGTCGTTGAAATCGGTAAAGAATTTCACTCCGACCGTATGCGACGTTTTCGTCGCCGTAAAGGTATCGCCGTTGATCGGGTTCCCGTCCACGAGGAAGCAATCGAAATACTTGCCGCTTTCGGGCGTGCCCGTGTATTTCAGCGCGACCGTCGATTCCATGACGTATTGCGTCTTGCCGTCCGCCGTCTCGATCTCGCCCGCAAAGGCTTCGTCCACCGAAATCACCGAAAGATCGTTGAAAACGACTTCCGCTTCGTACCGGTTCTTGATCACGGTGAAGGTATTTCCTTCGATCCGCACGCCGTTTACTTTGTAGTAAGCAAACTCTTTTCCGACGGGAGCTTCCCCGTGCGACAGGGTCACCGTATCGCCGAACGCATACGACGTTTTATCGAGCGTGACGCCGTCCTTCGCCGTCACCGTAATCGTATCGAGCGCGTCTTTCGCGTAGCCCGTTCTGGTTTCGCCCACTACGTATTTAATATTCGTGATCGTAGGATTGCTGAAATCGCTTCTCCAACCGTAACCGAAGCTGTTGTCATATTCCGCGTGCGCCATGAACGCAGTCAGGTCGATCCTCGCCGCGAGCATGGTTAAGCCCTTTTCCGTGACGTACAACGCGAAATCCGCGCCGTCGCGTACGAACGTAACCGTCACGGGATTCTCCGCCGACGCGTTGAGAATGGCGTCCTGAACTTCCTGCGAGAAATGTCCGCGTTCGTCCACCGTGCCGCCCGCGCCGTTGCTTGAATACACGTGTCCGTACAGAGTAAGGTACTTGCCCCAGCTCGCGAACTCGACGCCCGCGATCTGTCTCGTACCGCCGATATACGCGCCGAAATAGAAGTTGCCGTTCGACTGGTTGGTCGCGGTAATGTCGTAAGAGAGCGCCCAGACATCGGCGTTGCCGAGCTTCTGCGCCTTGATTTCGCCGGCGGGCGTTTCGCCCGGTGCGACGAAATCGTATTCGCCCCAGCTGTAATTGTCCTTGGAGATCGCTTCGTCCGAATATCTCGCGGATACCGTATGCGAATCCTTGCGCGCCACAAAGCTGTCGCCCGAAATCGGTTTGCCGTCCACAATGAAGCAATCGAAGAACTTATCAGCTTTCTCTTCCGCCGTAAGGGTGACCGTTTCACCGTATTTCACGCGCGTCGCGCTTACAGAAACGCCGTCCTGCGCTTCGATTTCCGACCAATCGTAGGGAATCGCGCGCATCGCCGAGAAGTACACGGCGCCGTGCGGAGGCGTTTTATCGGAATAGTCGCAATCGGGAATCAGACGGATGCGGGTGCCCGCGATGTTGTCCGTCGAAATAACGTTGGTGTTTACCGAGCCCACGTTCGCGCCGGTGCCGTTGCCCCAGTTCGAAACCGACCAGGTGATGCGCGTCCATTCGCCGACCTTGGCGCGCTGATCGTTCCACCACTTGGACCCGACGACCCATTCCGAGGCTCCCGCTTCGCAGCCGTCGTCCTCGATGAATACGTACATTTCCAATTCTTTGTAGTCCATGATGTTGACGATCGCAGGCACGCGAATATTGAAGTACGCTTCGTTATTCTCCGTTTCGACGCCCTTAAAGTTTACTTTGTACGAACCTGCTTCGTTGCCGTAGGCTTTACCGCCCTCTTCGTCTTTGGAAACGAATCGACCCGCGTAATCGCCGTCCGCTTCCACCTGACGCGCGCCGAACGCTTCGTTGAAATACACGATCGTGTTCGCGTCGTACTGCTCGGGTCCGTCCACCCTGCGGGTGTATCTGTACTCGTTGAAGTTGCCCGCGGCGTCCTCCGCGTGAATGAGAATGGTGTACTTTCCGACGGATTTGTCCACTTCGAACTGCCCGCCGCTTACCGTCACCTCCGATTCCGTGCCCGCCTTGTCGATGTAAAATACCTTCGTAAAGCACTTGGTGACGTCGTAATCGCCGATCATCGCATATTCCGGAATCGAATACGCGTTGCCCTTGATGAAGAAATCGGGAAGCAAGCTGCTCGACATGCTGACGGTGGGCGCCTTTCTGTCCGCGAAATCCATGATCACCGTCGCGTCCTTCACGTCGCCCGCGTTCGCCGTGAATACGAACGTGTATTCGCCGGGTCCCGCAATCGTCACGATCGTGCTGACCCCGCGTGAAATTTCAGCCGCTTCGCCGTTCGGATCGGTTGCCGATTTCAGCGTGACGTTGTAGCCCGCCAAAATCATGCCGTTCTGATCGACGACTTCGTAGCGGGGAACGATATACCTACCCGTGCCGATGTCCTCTTCCAGACGTTCGGGCGCGTTGATCCGTTTCGAACCGCCGCCGCACGCGACGAGCGCCAGACCGAGCGCCACGAGCATGACGAGCGAAAGCATTGCAAGCCAAAGCTTCCTTGTACCTTGTTTGAATTTTTTCATACTTTACCCCTTTACCGTATTACACGGCGATTAATCTGCGCTGTCCGTTTTGAGATACTTGACAATGTTTTCCCAATTGTTCGAGATCGTCTGCTTGCTGTCCGCCAACAGAGCCGTAGCGGTCTTTCCGCTCCATATCGAGTTGTCGATTCCGGCACCCGCGCCGGGCGTATCGGCAAGACTTCCGCGGTACACGAGCGGAGACGCGTTGCGGGGGAAAATCGTAATTTTGTCGTTGCCGAACTGCGTGAGTCTGGATTCCACGAATTTACTCACCTGCACGCCGTCGTCCGAAAGCACGTCGTATCCCGAAGGATAGGAAAGCCCTTTCAGCTCTTTGGCGATGATTTTCTGCGCGCGGTCGGAATACAGATACACGAGGAAATCCTTCGCGAGCTGTTTCTTCGCCGCGGGACGGTAGGATGGAATGCCGACGGGATAGTTGGGGGTCGCCGTATATACCATCAAGCGAGCCTCCTTCACGCGGTTGAAATCCTGTTCGGTAAGATTGGCAAGATCGCCCGTCTTGACCTCTTCGTAGCTCTTGCCCTCGTCCACCGCCTTTACGATCGCGGTCAGATTGGCTTCC
>JAETTR010000103.1 GCA_021768985.1 Bacillota bacterium | reverse complement strand
TCGCTCATGGAGCGTTACCGCATCAGCGGCGTGCCGATCACGAAGAACGGCAAGCTCGTGGGCATTCTGACCAACCGCGATCTGCGCTTCGAAACGAATTTCGATCAGCCGATCGAGGACGTGATGACGAAGGACAATCTCGTCACCGCGCCCGTGGGCACCTCGCTCGAGGACGCGCAGCGCATTCTCGGCAAGCACCGCATCGAAAAACTTCCCATCGTCGATAAGCAGGGCTATTTAAAGGGGCTTATCACGATCAAAGACATCGAAAAGAGCATTCAGTATCCCAACTCCGCGCGCGACAAGAACGGCAGACTGCTCGTCGGCGCGGCGGTCGGCACGGCGCCGAATACGATGGACCGCGTCGCCGCGCTCGTGGAATCGAAGGTGGATATCATTGCAATCGACACGGCGCACGGGCACTCTTCCATGGTTCTGAAAAAGGTGGAGGAGATTCGGGCGAAGTTCCCGCAGATCCCGCTGATCGCGGGCAACGTGGCAACCGCGGCGGCGACCCGCGCGCTGATCGAAGCGGGCGCGGACGTCGTGAAAGTGGGAATCGGTCCCGGCTCCATCTGCACCACCCGCGTGGTTGCGGGAATCGGCGTGCCCCAGCTTACCGCAGTGATGGATTGCGCGGAAGAGGCGGACAAGTTCGGCAGACGCGTGATCGCGGACGGCGGCATCAAGTATTCGGGCGATATCGTCAAGGCGCTCGCGGCGGGCGGAAGCGCGGTTATGATCGGCTCCATGCTCGCGGGCACCACCGAGAGCCCCGGCGAAATCGAGCTGTATCAGGGCAGAAGCTTTAAGGTTTACAGGGGCATGGGCTCGCTCTCCGCTATGGCGGCGGGCTCGAAGGACCGCTATTTTCAGGAGAATGCGAAGAAGTTCGTTCCCGAGGGCGTGGAAGGCAGGGTTCCTTACCGCGGATCGGTTTCCGATATCATCTATCAGATGAAGGGCGGTCTGCGTTCGGGCATGGGCTATTGCGGAAAGCGCAATATCGAAGAGCTTCGCAAGAATTCCGAGTTCGTGCGCATCACCAACGCCGGACTTCTGGAAAGCCACCCGCACGATATTTCGATCAGCAAAGAAGCGCCGAATTATACGGTGAGAAATTAAAACGCACGCGTTACGATAAAGGGAGAATTTCTCCCTTTATCCCATAATAGGAACAAAAGCTATGAATCATCAGAAGGTATTGGTGCTCGATTTCGGCGGGCAGTACAACCAGCTCATCGCGCGGCGCGTCCGCGATTTGAAAGTATATTGCGATTTAAAGCCTTGCGACATGACGGCGGAGGAGATCAGAGCGTACGATCCCGTCGGCATCATCTTTACGGGCGGACCCAACAGCGTCTACGACGAGGCTTCCCCGCATATTTCCAAGGAGATATTGGAGCTCGGGATTCCCGTGCTCGGCATCTGCTACGGCTGTCAGCTGATCGCCTATACGCTGGGCGGAAAAGTGGAGCACGCGCACGCGAGCGAATACGGAAAGCGCAGTTTTTCCTTTTGCAAGGAGAGCCCGCTGTCCGAGGGGATTCCGCAGACGAGCGTGTGCTGGATGAGTCATACCGATCTCGTCGCCGCCGTTCCCGCGGGGTTCGAGGTGCTCGCTTCCACCGTGAGCTGTCCGGTGACGGCGTTCGGCAACGCGGAAAATAAAATTTACGGCGTGCAGTTTCATCCGTAAGTCGTACATTCCGAATACGGAAATCGATGGCTCGAAAACTTCCTCTACCGCGTCTGCAAGGCGAAAGGGGATTGGACGATGTCGAACTTCGTCGCCGAGCAGGTCGCTTCGTTGAAGGCGAAAATCGGGGATAAAAAGGTGCTCTGCGCCATGTCGGGCGGAGTGGATTCCGCCGTCGCCGCGACGCTCGTGCATCGGGCGGCGGGGAAAAATCTGACCTGCGTGTTCGTCGATCACGGACTCCTGCGCAAGTACGAGGCGGAAGAGGTCATGGCGGTGTTCCGCGACAAGCTCGGCATGAATCTGGTGAAAGCGGACGCGGGCGAATTGTTTTTGAGCAAGCTCGAAGGGGTCGCCGATCCCGAAACCAAGCGCAAGATCATCGGCGAAGAGTTCATCCGCGTGTTCGAAGTGGAATCGAAGAAGATCGGCGCGGTCGATTATCTCGTGCAGGGGACGATTTACCCCGACGTCATCGAGAGCGGAAAGGGCAAGAGCGCGGTGATCAAATCGCACCACAACGTGGGCGGACTGCCCTCGGTGGTGGATTTCAAAGAGATCGTCGAGCCCCTGCGCGATCTGTTCAAGGACGAAGTGCGCCGCGTGGGAACCGAGCTCGGCTTGCCCGACAGCGTGGTGCAGCGTCAGCCCTTCCCCGGTCCGGGGCTTGCGATCCGTATTATGGGCGAGGTGACGAAGGAAAAGCTCGAAACCTTGCGCGACGCGGACTATATTTTGCGCGACGAGATCGCAAAGGCGGGGCTGAACCGTGAAATCTGGCAGTACTTCGACGTGATAACCAACAGCAAGACGGTGGGCGTGCAGGGGGATTTCCGCACGTACGAAAACGTGATCGCGCTGCGCGCCGTTACGAGCGTGGACGCCATGACGGCGGATTGGGCGCGCATTCCGTACGACGTGCTAGAAAAGATTTCCGTGCGCATCATCAACGAAGTGAAGGGCGCGAACCGCATCGTGTACGACATTACGAGCAAGCCGCCGGCTACGATCGAGTGGGAGTAAAAACATGGAAAATTCATTTATAACCCCCGAAGGACATACGAAATTTCTTGCGAAAAAGCTGTTCGATCGGTCGGGAGAAATTCAGTGGGGCGCGCTCGCCTATATCGAACCGGACGGCGGCGGACCGAAAGGGAATCATACGCATAGCGAGAACCATATTTTTATCGTCGTCGAAGGGGAAGCGGTGGTCGTTCTAGGGAACGAATCGTATCCCGTGAAGAAAGACGAATCGTTTTTCGTGGACGGTTCGGTTCCGCACTCTATCTGGAACCGCGGTCCGGCTACGGCGAAGGCAATCAAATTGTCGGTGAAAGGGGAACCGAAAGCATCATTCAAACAAAAGGAGAATTAAAATGCAGAACAACAAACGACCCGAAAGCATGGAACGCATTACGAACGAAGCGCTTGCGAATGCTTTTATCGAAGAGCAGATCGCCGAAATTCACAAGCAGGTGGGCGATAAAAAGGTGTTGCTCGCCTTGTCCGGCGGGGTAGATTCCTCCGTCGTCGCCGCGTTGCTCATTCGCGCGATCGGCAAAAATCTCGTCTGCGTGCACGTGAACCACGGCTTGCTCCGCAAGGGCGAACCCGAGCAGGTGGTGGAGGTATTCCGCAACCAGATGGACGCCAATCTCGTCTACGTGGACGCGGTTGAACGCTTCCTCGGCAAGCTCGAAGGGGTAGCCGAGCCTGAAAAGAAGCGCAAGATCATCGGCGCGGAGTTTATCCGCGTGTTCGAGGAAGAGGCGAGAAAGCAGAAGGGGATCGAATTCCTCGCGCAGGGCACGATCTATCCCGATATTATCGAGAGCGACGGCGTAAAGGCGCACCACAACGTGGGCGGTCTCCCCGAGGACTTAAAATTCGAGCTCGTCGAACCGTTGAAATTTCTGTTCAAAGACGAGGTGCGCGTCGTCGGGAAAGCGTTGGGCTTGCCCGACAACATGGTGTACCGTCAGCCCTTCCCCGGTCCCGGACTCGGCGTGCGCTGTCTCGGCGCGATCACCCGCGAGCGGTTGGAAGCGGTCCGCGAATCGGACGCGATTCTGCGCGAAGAATTTGCGAAGAACGGGCTCGAAGGCAAGGTCTGGCAATATTTCACGGCGGTGCCCGATTTCCGTTCGGTCGGCGTGAAAAACGGCGCGCGCACCTACGCATACCCCGTCATCATCCGTGCGGTGAACACGACCGACGCCATGACCGCCACGGTGGAGGACGTTCCGTTCGCGCTGTTGCAGCATATCACGAAGCGCATCACCGAGGAGGTGGAGGGGGTAAACCGCGTGCTCTACGACCTGACCCCCAAGCCCTGTGGAACGATCGAATGGGAGTAAAAAGCTTACAAGCAATGAATTCGCTTGAAAATTTTCGGCGGAAGAAATCCGTTCGGGTGGGTGAATTTGCTTGCAAATTTTTTAAAAATCCGTTATAATAATCACAATTAAATCAACCTGTCGAACAGCCGAAGAGCGTAGAATTTCCGACGAATTCTATGCTCTTTTTTTGCGCGTTCGGCAAAGGAGAACGGAATGGAACAAACGAATAACGACTATCTCGGAAGAGAAAAACTCTGGAAACTGATGTTAAAGTTTTCCGTACCCTGCGTGCTTTCGCTGCTCGTGAGCGCGCTTTACAATATTGTCGATCAGATCTTCGTCGGCAACAGCGAGCTGTCCACGCTCGGCAACGCGGCGACGGGCGTGGTGTTCCCGATCTTTATCATCGCGCAGGCATTCGCCTGGTGCTTCGGCGACGGTTGCGCCGCCTTCCTGAATATCTGTCAGGGCAAGCAGGATTTCGAGCACGCGCCGCGTGCGATCGGCACGGGCGTCACTCTGACGCTTGTATGCAGTCTGATTCTGATGGCGGCGTTCTTCCCGCTGAAAACGCAGCTTCTGACGCTGTTCGGCGCTTCGGAGAACAGCATTGGTTTAGCGGTGGAATATTTCAACTGGATTCTCGGGTTCTTCCCGCTGTATATGCTCTCGAACATGATGAACGCGGTCGTCCGCGCGGACGGCAAGCCTGGCTGGTCGATGGCTTCCATGCTCGCGGGCGCGATCGTGAATATCATTCTCGACCCCGTGTTCATCTTCGGTTGCAAGTGGGGAATGACGGGCGCGGCGGTTGCCACGGTGATCGGTCAGACCGTTTCTTTTGCAATCAGCGTCGTCGCATTCTTCCGCACGAAGACCTTCCGCTTGAAGCTGAAAAATTTCCTGCCCGATTTCAGGACGTTTTCTGCCGCGCTCAAGCTCGGCGCATCCTCCTTTATCACGCAGATGACGATCGTGATCATCTCCCTCGTGTGCAATATCATGCTCGCCAAATACGGCGCGCAGTCGGTTTACGGCGTGGATATCCCGATCGCGGTCATCGGAATCGAGAGCAAGGTGTTTACCGTCGTCGTGAATCTCGTCGTGGGGATCACGCTCGGCTGTCAGCCCATTATCAGCTACAATATGGGCGCGAAGAATTTTGCAAACGTTAAAAAACTGTACCGCTATATCGGGTATTGCACGATCGCGATCGGCGTGATCTTCACACTGTTGTTCGAGCTCGCGCCCCGCGCGGTCGTGGGAATCTTCGGCGCGCCGACGAATCCCGAAATCGATCCCGCG
>JAETTR010000102.1 GCA_021768985.1 Bacillota bacterium | reverse complement strand
CGGAAATCACCGCGCCGATCGCGGCGGGGATCGCCACCTGCACCACGTTTCGGTAATACAGGTCGATATTGTCGATGTCGCGCAAAAACTTCGACTGAATCTTGCCCCCTTCCATCTCCCTGTGATAGGTAATGGAAAGCCGTTGCAATTTGCGGACGACGCTGCTCTTGATTCCCGCGGTGGAACGCCGGATCATACGGTTGGTGATGGAAGCATACCACATGTGCATGGGGATATTCTGCAACAGCATGACGGCGAAGATGATCGCGTCGATCACGATCCGCATCACGTACCCCTCGGGGCGAAGGGTAATCGCGTCGATCACGTCGCCCGTGACGAGCGGCATGATCCACGTGGGCGAGGCTTTTACGATATAAAGGACGGAAGAGCCGATCAGTCTCCCCCAATCCCCGCGGAAAATTTTCCGCAAAAAGCCGCCCTGTTTTTTGCCCGCGCCCCGTTCCGTAAACAGCCCGTCGTAATCGGGAACTCTGTTCACGCTTCTCGGACGTTTGTCCGAAGCCTTTCCGCCCTTCGTCTGCCCGCTCTCACCCGTTTCACTTGGCGGAGGGAGCGTTTCTTTTGCTTCCATATTAAAGCCTTTGATTGCCCCGTGGCGTTGCGGGCAATATTTTGTGAGTATTTTAAACGGATTGCGGCGGAATGTCAAGTGTTTTATTTCACTTTTATCAAAATATTTTCCACCGCCCGAAAACGCGGATTTTTCCGTCCGTTTTCGAAAAGAAATCGTAAATTGCTTGATTTATTTCGGGATTTGGGGTATACTGTGTTTGCTGTGATAGGCGGGGAGTTAGCGGTGCCCTGTATCTGCAATCCGCTATAGCAGAGCCGAACGCTTTTCTCGGTGTCGGGGGTGGAAGGCCGCATGCGGTAAGGAATGTTGATCACATGGTCTTATGCAACGCACCCCTGCGAACCGTGTCAGGGTAGGGATACAGCAGCACTAAACAGACAGGTGCGTGTGGCATAAGGTAGCTTTGTCGGAGTCACCTGCCGCGTTCCCGCTTCGGCAGACGGCAACAAAAAAAGCACTCACAGTTTTTTCGGTTTCAAAAGCCCGAGGGTTCCCCTCGGGCTTCCTTTTTTTCTTGCCTTTCTCCGCAAAAAACGATATACTTGTTCCGGAACACATCTGCGGGAGAAAGCATTTATGGAAAAACAAAAGATATCTCTTCGGAATCTTCTCTGCATTGCGGGCGCGGCGCTCCTGTTCGCCGGATTGTGCGTCAGCATCGCCTTTAACGTCTATCAGTCGTTCGGCAGCTACGACAGTTATTTACAGAGCGTCGATCAGATTTACGTCATGGAGGCGGGAATCCTGCGCAACAATCTGGAATTTCGCGACGGGGAGGACTTCGATTTTCGTTACGACTTCGCGCACGGCGACTACGCCGAACTGAAAACGGAATACGAATTGGAAAACACGGCGAGGGACGGCACGGAGTTCGACCGCGCTCTGCGGCTCATGCATGAATACGCGCCCCGCCTGACGCACGAGAGCTATTACGATAACCACGTTCCCGCAAACGCGTTGGCGCTACTCGAATACAGTCTGGACAACCCGAAGCAAGGGATCAACTGTCGGGCGAAGGCGCAGATTCTGAACGAAATGTGCCTTGCGCTCGGCATCTACGCCCGCAAAGTCTGGATCATGCCCTACTCGGGCTACGACACCGACTGCCACGTGGTCAACGAAATCTGGGACCGCACGCGGGAGAAATGGATCATGCTCGACGTGACGAACGACGAGTATTGGGTCGACGAAGAAGGCGCGCCCCTGTCCGTGCTCGAAATTCGGGAAAAAGCCGCCCTCCGCGAATTTTGCACGCCCGTCGCTTCCGGCGATCGGACGGACGATCTGCAAACGCTGAAAAACAAGCGGATCGGCGATTTTCTTTACATCGTGAAGAACATGGTCTATATGGAATACTGCACCGAGTACACCGCGGGCGAAAGCAAAGACACCCGTCTGCTGTTGCCGCAAAACATGTCCGCCCGATCGGGCTCCGCCATTTCGAAAAGCTCCGCGGAGCGCTCCCCTATCGAATGAATTCGATCCTGATATCGCCGTGATTGCAATCGGCGGAAAAGGACTTTTCTCCACCCTCTTTCAGGGTCGGCAGATTGCACGCACCTTTTTTGATTTTGCAGGAAATGGAAAAATTAAACGGCGAACAACAGACGGAAAACGTTTTTGTAAAACGCTATCCGCAAAGAGTCGTTTTGTTGTCGGAAACAATGAAAACGCCCACTTTGGATAATTTGTGGAATTACCATCGGCATTTTTACGACCAGATTCCCGAGGAGCTGAAAACCGCGTTTTCGTTCGAGGATTTGGCGGGCATCTACGAACGGAACGGACAATCCCGCCTGTTTGCGGTCTGCACGAGGTTTCCCGATACGGACGGACTGACGATCCTGCCGCAGGGCGATTATCTGTGCGCCGACTGCACGGAGGACAACCGCGAACGGATCGCGGAAAGCTTATGCGAGCGGGCAAAAAAACAATACGGAGTCGTGCCGGAATTTACCGTACAGCTGATCGTGCTTTCCGGCATTCTGCAATGGAATTATCAAGTGCAAATTCATTTGCCGCAGCCCTAAACGAAAAAGCGTGACTTTCCGTCACGCTTTTTCTATTTCTATGAAATTGCAACCGATACCACTTTATTCGTCATCGCACCGCTCGATCGAGCTGATAAACGGGCACTCGTTTATGATCGCGTCGAGATGGGCGGACGAGAGTTCCTTGTCGGTATTCAGCGTCGCGCTGTAATACACCCCGTCCTCCTTACGCACGATCACGAGCTGGTTGAACCGTTCCACCTCGAAGATCTCCTTGATCTTCGCGCCCGCGCCGTCCTCCTGCTTGAAGTGAATTTTCACGGAGTAATACTTTTTCGTGCGGAACAGTCGGATCTTGGAATGCATCAGGCACTGAATCCCGATGAGAATGATCGTCGCGCCGACCGCTACGATGTACAGTTCCCCGCCGCAAGCCATACCCACGCCAGCCGTCGCCCAGACGCCCGCCGCCGTCGTGAGTCCGTGCATCTTCTGTCCGCGGAACATGATGATCCCCGCGCCGAGAAAGCCGATTCCCGAAACGATTTGCGCCGCGACGCGCGAAGCGTCCGCCGTCATTCCCTCGAACGCGTATTTGCTTACGACCATCATCAACGCCGCGCCGATACAGACGATGGTATGCGTTTTCACGCCCGCCTCTTTGAAGCGCAGTTTGCGCTCGAACCCGATCGCAAACCCGAGCACGGCGGCGAGCAAAATATTGATGAGCTTTGCAAGCTCGAAAATGACTCTTTCCATACGAATCCCTTCGTAACGATTATATGCTTATTTCTTTTCTTTTACGACTGCGACATGCACATCGTCGAGCTGTTTTTGCTCCACGGGAGAAGGCGCGTTCATGAGCAGATCGCGCGCTTTGGCGTTCATGGGGAACGCGATCACTTCACGGATATTCACCGTGTCCGCGATCAGCATGACCATTCTGTCCACGCCGGGGGCGACGCCCGCGTGCGGCGGCGCGCCGAACTCGAACGCATGATACAGCGCGGGGAATTTTTTCACGACGTCCTCTTTTCCCATGCCGACGAGCGAGAACGCTTTCAACATGATTTCGGGATCGTGGTTGCGCACCGCGCCCGAGGAGAGCTCCACGCCGTTGCAGACGATGTCGTATTGGTAAGCGAGCACGTCGAGCGGGTCTTTTTCTTCGAGCGCCTTCATTCCGCCCTGCGGCATGGAGAACGGGTTGTGACAGAATTCGAGCTCGCCGCTCTCTTCCCCGATCTCGTACATGGGAAAATCGACGATCCAGCAAAAACGGTAGGCGTCCTTTTCGAGCAGGTCGAGCCCCGTTCCGAGCATCGTGCGCAAAATTCCCGCGCGCTTCTGCGCCAAACCGAGCTTGTCTTCTGCGAGAATCGCCACGAATGCGTTGGGCTGCAAACGTAAACGCTCCGTTAACGCGGCGATATTTTCGGTAAGGAATTTGGAAATTCCGCCCGCGGGCGCGCCGTTCTCGTCGAGCTTGAACCAGAACATCGCACCCCCTTCCGTCTTGATTTTAAAATCTTCCGCCGTCTTATCGATCCACTTGCGCGGCGCGTTCGCGCCGTTCACGGCAATCGCTTTTATGATCTTCCCTTCCACTTGCGCGAAGCCGCACCCTTGCATGAGATCGGTGATATCGCATACCGTCAGAGGATTACGCAGATCGGGCTTATCGGTGCCGTACGTTTCGAGCGCCATGCGGTAAGGAATCCGCTTGAACGGAGGACGATCGGCAGCCCAGCCCGAATATTTTGCAAATACGGGCGGAAGCACCTCTTCGAGCACGGCGAACACGTCCTCCTGCGTGGCGAACGCCATCTCGATATCGAGCTGATAGAACTCGCCCGGCGAACGGTCCGCGCGCGCGTCCTCGTCGCGGAAGCAGGGCGCGATCTGGAAATATTTATCGAATCCCGAACACATCAACAGCTGTTTGTACTGCTGGGGCGCCTGCGGCAACGCGTAAAATTCGCCCGGATAAATGCGGCTGGGTACGATATAATCGCGCGCGCCTTCGGGCGAAGAGCTCGTAAGAATGGGCGTGGAAATTTCCATAAAGCCGTGCTCCGTCATCAAACGGCGCAGATCGGCGATAATGTTGGCGCGGAGCACGATTTTGTCCCGCACGTCGCTGTTGCGGAGATCGAGGAAGCGGTACTTCAAACGCGCGTCCTCCCCCGCTTCGGTGGAATGGGAAACCTCGAACGGGAGCGCCTGTACGCTACGCCGACCGAGCACCTCCACCTTTTCCGGAACGATCTCGATCAGCCCCGTCGCAAGCTTTTCGTTGGGCGAGGAACGGAGCACCACCGTTCCCTCTACCGATACGGTCGATTCCGTCGGAATTTCGCGCAGAGCGGAAAGGCAGGGGTCCTCGGTTGCGACGACCTGCGTGGTCCCGTAAAAATCGCGGAGCACGGCAAAGAGCACGCCGCCCTTGTCGCGCTTGGAATCGAGCCAGCCCGAAAGCTTCACCTTCTTTCCCGCATCCTCCGCACGGAGTTCGTTGCAGTTATGTGTTCTGTAATACATGTGTCTGAACCTTCATTTCAAAGAATCATTCTTATTTTATTCTTTTCCCGCCGCAATGTCAAGTAAATTACGGCACGCGCAAAGCGGAGCTTGCCGCCGCATAAGAAAAACAAAAACGCAGGAGAAGCTCCTGCGTTTTCAACTCAAATCAAACCAATTCGATGATCGCCTTTTCGGCTGCATCGCCGCGGCGCTCGCCGAGCAGGTATACGCGGGTGTATCC
>JAETTR010000101.1 GCA_021768985.1 Bacillota bacterium | reverse complement strand
GATTGAACGTATCGGCGTTTATGAACGTGCCCGAGGTGACGGTAGCCAACAGTTTTTCCATCGGGGTCTGACTGCCCGTCGCGCTGTAACCCAACGCTTTTGCCATTTCGTCCAGATTTTCACGTAAAAAGTATGAAGGCGTTCCGTCGTTCTTATCGTGATAAATATTCTGAATCACGTGCGAAGTCGGCACGGTAGTATAAGCGTCGGTATCGTTTTTCTTTCCTGCCAAAGAAAAAGCGTACGCCAAAATAAGCAATACGCTGAAAAAGACCATGCAAAAACAAAGCGCAACGCGCTTTTTTAAATCAACTAAATGGCACCCCCCCCCTGGATTTTGAACTTTTTTCATTTCCTTATCGTTTCTCATAGCAGTGTTACCTCCTATTCGTTCGCTTTTTTCGGCTTCCCCCTTTTTAAGGGGGAGGCTCCCACGTAGTGGGTGGTGAGGGTTCTTTTCCAAATCGCTCATTCTAATCCAAGCTGAATCGCAATGTATTCGCAAACCCCTTTAAAATTACGATGCAATTCCAAATTAGAAAACCGTAATACCTTTAATCCAAGAGACGAAAGATATTCATCCCGTCTTTTATCATAATCTTCACCGCGCTCTTCATAATGTTGTGAACCGTCTAATTCAATAACAACTTTTTTCGATGCGCAATAAAAATCAACAATATATTGTCCGAATACCTTTTGACGATATACCGTTAAAGGGATATTCTTTAAATACTGATACCAAAGCCAACGTTCTTCTTTGGTCATGTCTTTTCGCAGTTTTTGCGCACAAGTTTTTAATTCGGGATTATGCACTCTTTCCATGCGATGAATATTTAACCCTCATCCGTCACGGCTTCGCCGCGCCACCTTCCCCCTTACAAATGGGGAAGGTTAAAATGTGTTGTTTCCTCGGCTTCCCCATTTGTAAGGGGGAAGGCTAAAAAGCAACTACCTTTCTATACGCTACTATTTTACCACATACGTTTTACAATTCCAATAATTTTCGACAAAAATTCGAAAAAAAGCGAAAAATTATTGGATTTTTCGCTTTTTTATCATATTTTATTCAATTTACTTTATGTATTCAGGTGCCCGAGAATCGCCAAAACTTCGGAATAATTCTTTGCAACCGCTCCGCAGTACCCCTTCGGCGCGCCGTGCGGCGCATATAAAATAAAGTCGATCCCCGCTTTTTTCGCGCACGCGCAATCGGAAGTCAGGCTGTCGCCGATCCAGACCGCGCGCTCGCGGGCGTAGCCTTCGACGCCCGCTTCCACCGCCTGCGCAAACCGAAGATCGGGCTTGTTGAAGCCGATCTCTTCGGAGATAAACGCTCCGCGCAGATAGGGCGCAAAGCCCGCGTCGGCGATGTGCCGCTTCTGAATGAAGCCCGCGCCGTTGGTTACAATATAAACCCGACCGCGTTCGGACAGCGTTTTTACGAACTCCGCCGCGCCCGCAAAGGGGTGACAGATTTCGGTATAATTGGCAAAGAACGCCGCAGACAACGCCGCGATATCCACGCCCGTCACGTTTATTTCCGCAAACAGGATTTCGAACCGCGTAACGACGAGCTTTTCGCGGTTGGTTTCGCCGCGTTCGAGCGCCTTCCAGAGTCCGTCGTTGATCTCGTGAAAGCGCTCGAAAATCCGTTCGTCCGCCTTTACGCCGAACTTTTGCAAAGTCGCAAAAAAGTTCTCCCGTTCCGTGCGCTTAAAGTCGAGCAGCGTTTCGTCCATATCCAGTAAAAATATATCTTTCATGTTTCTTCCTTTGGCTTCCCCCTTACAAAGGGGGAAGGTGAAAAGCAACTTTGCGCGAAGCTGCGTTCTTTATTCCTCGATCACCGCAAGGTCGCGCAGGGCGCGCGTATAGGCAATGTATTTCTCGTTTTCCGTCATGTCCTTATCGTACACCGCCACCGCCGAGAATTCCAGACCCTTGCTCTCGTAAACGCTCATCACGTTGATCTTGGTTTTGGAAATATTTCCGCCCGCGGACAGCATTTTGAACCCGCGCTTCGCAAACAACGGCAGATATTCCTCTTTGGCGATCACCGCTTTCAGACCCTGCTTTTCGCGGAAAAATCCGCTTACTTTATTCTGCCTGATCCGCTTCACCTCGCTCCCCGCGAGCCCGATCGCGCTCATGTCCACGTCGAGCACGCCCGAAACGAATTCCACGATCTCGTTCGTGTTGCGGTAATTTCGGTTCAGCGTATATTCGTTACAGCCGAGCACGCTCCAATCCTTCACGCCGCGGAAGGGCGTGATGTTCTGTTTCAGATCGCCGAACACGTTGAACGCCGCGTCGGAATTAATCTGTTTCAGGAGCGCGTACTCGTCGGGGGAAACGTCCTGCCCTTCGTCGATGAACACCAAGCCGAAGCGCGGGGTCAGCTTCCGCCCCGCCGCCGCAAGCACGGCGCAGAGCGCGTAGCCATCGGAGGGATAAATCCCCTTCATGCCGTATTTCTTCTTTTGCTTCTGAACCGTTTCGCGGTAGAGCCAGCGCGCGATATCCACCCCGTTCTTGCATTTGCCGAGGTCCGCGCCGATCCCCGTCAGGCGCACGACTTCGAAAAACTCGCGGAAGAGCTCGAGTCCCGCGCCCATATCCCGCACCGTGGCAAGCGATTTTTCCGTTTCCCGTTTCAGCTCTTCCCGCTTCTCGATCCGCTCGGCGTACGTGTATACTTCCGTTCCGCCCAGCTTGCGGCGGTAACGCTTCAAATCGAAAATTTCTTTTTCGAGCTGATTGACGAGCTCGTTCAGATCGGCTTCCGCGCCCGCGAAAATCTTTTCGCCGTTCGCCGACAGGAAATGCGCCGAACGGTAAAATTCCACGAACTGACGGAAGAAATAATCGGGGGTGCGCGCCTCTTCGTTCAGCACGAACCCGAGGAAGTCCTCCGCCTGCACGAAGGCGCTCATCAGCGTGCGGAACGGCTTGGTAAAGTAGAACCCGCCCTCCTTGCTCTCCTTCATTTCGCCGAGCACGGCGCGGCGGATCCGCACCGACGCGTTCTTGATTTTCAGATACCTTTCCTGCCGCGTTTTGCAATCGGCAAGCAACCGCTCGGCGACCTCGCGGCACGCTTCGTCCGCAAAGATTCCGTACAGCCCGTCGTAGATTCCCTCGATCCGCTTTTTCGTGTCGGCGGCGAACCGCCCGGAATAGACGTAGCGCAGATACGCCTCGGGCTCGCGCTCCGCCGAGAGCTTCTCCGTCAGAGAAATTCCCTCGCCCGCCAGAACCTGAAAGAAATAGTTTTTCAGCGTCACCGTTTTCACGCGCTGTAATTCGAGCACCTGCGCGAGCTCGTCGATAAACGCGTTGAAGGAATCGGACGGCGTGATCACGAGCACATCGTGCGGACGGAGATTTTCGTTGTTGTACATCAGATAACTCAAACGGTGCAACAGAATCATGGTCTTGCCGCTTCCCGCGCAGCCCTGCAACACGAAGCTCTCCCGCTCGGGGCGGGTGATGATCTCGAATTGTTTCTCCTGAATCGTCTGAATGATATCGCGGATCTGCGTGTCGTCCTTGCGGCTCTTGATGATACTGCGCAAATACGGATCGAATAGAATCTCTTCGTCGCGCCCCGCGATCTCCTCGGGCGAGAGCATGTCCTTGACCGAAAGATACTCGTTTTTGAAGCCCAGCAATTTGCCGTTCTTGACCGAGAGCGCGCGGCGGAGCACCGTGCGGTACTCGTATTCGTTGATCGTAAAGCTCACGCGGCTCTTCTGGTAATACCGCACGGCGAGCGGGGCGCGCCAATCCACGATCTCGAGATTCACGTCCCCCTTCTTGCCGATATAATAACTGTTGTAGCCCTCTTTTTCGTCCACCACGTCCATGCGCGCGAAGTAGGGCTCGGAGAAAAAGCATTTGTACGCGTCCCGCTTTTTGTACTCGGCGGCGATCTCCGCGTTCTTTTCGAGAATGGCGCGGTAGTCCTCGGCGGAGTAATTTTCCCGCGCGCGAATCTCCGCGATCTCGTTTTTTAACTCGGCGATCCTGCGCTGATATCGGGATACGTAAAAATATTTCAGCGCGAACAGCACGGCGGACAGCCGATCCGTTTCGTAGGCGGTCTGCTTCTCCTCGTCGAGCAAAGCGAGATACCACCCCTTATCGGCGTTGATCTTCGGATTCAGTTGTTCCTTGGGCGATTTGCGCTTCATGGCACCTCTTCCGTCCTGCTGACGATTCTCGGGATATCATAACACATTTTTCCGTTCTTGTGATAATTTTTGAAAAATTTTTACCGATATTTTTGCACTTTTTTGTCGGATTGCAGACTTCGGCGCGTCTGATACGGAAAAAGCCCGACCGCATACGCGGTCGGGCTTTTTCACCCTATCCTTACGAACCGAACATAATCCGTTCGCTCGAAAGCATTTTTGCGATCAGGAATACGAGCAGGGCGGTATACGCGATATTCAGTCCGACGGAAACGAAGGACTGCCACGCCATGACGCTCCCCGTGAACGCACTCTGCATACACACTACCGCGTTTAATACGGGGATCGCGACGATCCAGTCGCCGATGCCCGAAACGAACGCAGACACGATCGAGAGCACCATGGTAAGAATCATGAGCACGCTCGTATAGGCGGAAGCCTCCTTCACCGATTTGGCGTACGCCGACACGACGGTGACCGCCGACACGATGAGCGGCACCACGCTCAGAATCAGCAGGAAAATGAGGAAGTAATTGAAGAATCCGAAGCCGCCGATAAATCCCCCGACGGACGTTCCCATCAGCTTGGGCAGGGAGAGCGCCACGCCGATAAAGCTCGAAGTCGCGCCGATCGCCGAGATGCAGGAGAGCGGAATCACCTTGCCGAGCGCCACGTGCGAACGCTTCGCCGAAGTCGTCAGAATGGTGGCGAGCGTGCCGCGCTCCTTCTCCCCCGCGACCGATTCGAGCGTAACGCTCATGCACGCGGAGAAGATAAAGATCACGACGAGGAAGGGCAACAGTCCGCCCATCACGGAAGTTATAATCTCCGTTTCGGACGAGAAGTTCTTCTCGGAAATATCGAATTTGTTCGCGATCCCCTTCTCGTACGCGTCGAACGCGGCGGTCACGACCGCGTACAGCGTGCTGCTCTGTTCGTCCGCCGCGCGGTAAAACACCCTGACCGCAGGCGCGGGAACCCCCGATGCGGGATCGTAACTTTCCACCGCGGCGTCGAAGTTCTCGGGGAAGATCACGAGCAAATCCGCTTTTCCCTCCTCCACTTCCTTTTCAGCGGCTTCCGCGTCGGTGACGGCGGTAAAGACGCCTTCGCCGACCGTCTGTTCGAGCAGGACGGTCAGCTGCGATTCGCCCGCAACGTACGCCTTGAACCGATAGCCCTTGTTCTCCGTATCTCCCCAGAGCGCGCTGCCGAGAATCGTGTAGATGAGATAGATG
>JAETTR010000100.1 GCA_021768985.1 Bacillota bacterium | reverse complement strand
GAAACCTCGCCGAAGTTCGTCGCCCCGTTCGTCTTTAAAATGAGGTAGGAACCGACGAACAGAATGGAGGAAAGCACCGCGTAGAAAAAGAACTGCATGACGGGGTTGTTCCAGGCGAGAATGCGCTCCGCACGGGTGAAATCCTTGCAGACGTCATCGGCGGCGCGGTCGAATTTTTCCTTTTCGTATTCCTCGCGCACGTAGGATTTTACCACGCGGATTCCTTTTACGTTCTCCTGAATGGACTCGTTTAAGTTATCGTACTTTTTGAATACGCGGTGAAAGAGCGGCATCGCCTTTTTCATAATCAGAAACAGAATGATCGCAAGCGGAATGACTGCCGCAACAAAAATCCAGGCGAGCACCCCGCCCATCACGAACGCCATTACGAGCGAGAAAATCATCATCAAAGGCGCACGGACGGCAACGCGGATAATCATCATAAACGCCATCTGCACGTTCGTAATATCCGTCGTCATACGGGTCACGAGAGAGGGCGTAGAAAATTTATCGATGTTTTCGAAAGAAAAATCCTGTACCTTATAATACAAATCCTTGCGCAGATTTTTGGCAAATCCGGTGGAAGCCTTTGCGCAGAACGCGCCCGAAAGCGCCCCGCTGGCAAGCGAAGCGAACGATAATCCGAGCAGAATCCCGCCGTACACGAGAATTTCGCCGAAACGAATCGATTCGCCCGCCCCGACGTCGATCGCGTTTACGAGCTGCGCGATGATAAAGGGAAGCAGGCATTCGAACACGACTTCGAGCGATACGAATACTGCCGACAATACGGACGGAAGTTTGTACTCCCGAACGCTTTTTGCAAGTGTTTTCAGCAAATAAAACGCCTCCTTTTTCTTCCAAATAAAAAACGGAACCGTGAACCACAGGTATCACGGAATTTTTTCGGTATATGCTCAATATTAGCACGAATCTGTCTCTTTGTCAACAAAATCGCGGATCGCATCGATCCGATTTTGCGAAACTTTCACAAAAAAAACGCGCCCGCGCGCACGGCACGCGAAACGCATTCCTTCTTACTTTTTCCGCTTTTTCTTTTCCCGTTCGCGCATTTCCGAAAAGAAGGACGTGAGCACTTCGGCACACTCCTTTTCGAGCACGCCCCCCGTCACCTCCACCGTATGGTTCAGAAGATTCGCGTTTGCAAGCTCGCGGGTCAGGCTCCTGCCCTTCTGTTCGTACGCGCCGAAATAGACCCTGTCGATCCGCGCGTTCAACGCCGTTCCCATGCACATGGGGCAGGGCTCCAGCGTGACGTATAGCTCCGCATCGGGAAGCCGCCAGGACCGTAGCTTTTTGCAGGCGCGCTCGATCGCGCGGACCTCGGCGTGCGCGGTCGCCATCTGTTTTTTCGTGCGCAGGTTGTACCCCCGCCCGATGACTTTTCCGCGGTAGACGACCACCGCGCCTATGGGCACCTCGCCCTTCTTTTTCGCTTTTTGCGCGAGACGGATCGCCTCCCGCATGTATTTTTCTTCCATAATCAAAACCCTTTCGACAGATCCGCGATCGCGTTTTTGCAACGGTTTACGATTTCATCCAACGCCGAAATTCCCAACGGGTGCGTCAGCGAATCGTTCCCCGCTTCCACCGTAAAGGCGGGAATGCCGAGCTCCTCCACGCACCAGTCCTTATAGCCTCCCGCGGAATCGGGCGATTCCTTTAACGGATACCCCGTGCTCTTTGAAAGAAGCTTCGCGAGCCGCTTATCCCGCGCGGCGCGTTCCCGCGGCTGATGAAATCTCCAATAGATTTCCTCCCCCTTCGTATGCCAGCTGACGGTATACTGCGGGCGCACCTCCCGCGTAAAGGAAGCGAGCGCGCGGCTCTCGGGCGCGCACAGCGGGAATCTGCCCACGTAATTTTCGGAAGCGGGCGCGAATACGTTCCGCTTTCCCGTGCCCCAGCGCGCGGGAAAATTCACGTTCAAATCCACCCCTTCGGCGTTCGCTTTCCAGAGCGAACGCTCCCGCTCGCCGCTCCGACCGAACCGGCACGCGCTCTGCACGATCGCCGCGCCGTCGGGATTGACGAGGGGCACGAACCAGACCCCGCCGCAGGGCACTCCCGCGTTCATCTGTTCGAGCGCAAGCAGAGCGGTGATCCACTCCCTTGCGTGCATGGCGTACTGACTGATTCCCACGGGAGAATCGTGTTTTCCGACGAACATGGCAAAGATATGTCTGCCCTCGGCGCTTCTGCCGATAATGCGTTTTTCTCCCCGATACAGCGCGTAATAACTTCTGATTTCACGATATAAGTTCACGCTATCATGGTATGCGACAATCGGGGGTACGGTGCTTTTTCTTGCAACGCACGCGCGTTTATTTCCTGCGCGTTGCAAAAATCGCGTGAATTACTTTTTTTACTTACTTATGATACTCTCCGCCCGCATTGATCATAAACGCACGGTAAACCTGTTCGAGCAAAATCACCCGCATCATCTGGTGCGGAAAGGTCATCTCCGAAAACGAGAGCAGCTCGTTCGCCGCCGCCTTGACCCTGCCGTCCAGCCCGCAGGAAGAACCGATCACGAACGTGATCTCTTCGCCGCGGTCGCAAAGCGCTTTCAGCTTTTCGGCGAGCTTTTCCGAAGAGCAACCCCTGCCCTCCACGGCAAGCGCGATCACGTACCCGCGACAGGCGCGCAAAATCTCCTCCGCTTCCTCTTTGGGAGAGCTCCGCTCCGGAAGCTCCCTGATCTCCGTTTTACAGAAACGGGACAACCGTTTGATATATTCGGCGACCGCGTCCCGCCAATAGTTCTCCTTTAATTTGCCCACGCACGCGAAAGTGATCCTGATCATGCCGCGACGAACCCCGTAATCAGCGTTATGATCCACTGGATTCCGCACAGCGCGAACCCGACCGAAGCGGCGAAGAAAAACGCTTTTCCGTGCACGACGCCCCCTTTCTTTTCCCCCTTCTCTCCGCAGAAAAAGATGAGAAAGGCGAGCGCGCCCAACAGACAGATCGCCGAACACACGCACAACGCGGCGTATCCGCCCGCGGGCATGGTCTGGCTCATCGAAAAGTTCTCGCCGTATTTCGGCGCGTTCACCGCCGACAGAATCAGAATCAGCGCGTTGTTCAGAAAATGCGCGACGATCGTGGGAAGCGCGCTGCCCGCGCGGAGCGCGACGAGCGTCAGACACCCTCCGCAGAGGAACTGGTAGATCGTCTGTTCGGGATTATGATGAAAGAGCGAGAACATGCCGCCCGAGATCAGCACGACGGAAAGAATTCCCCACCCGCTCTCGTGCATCTGACGGGAGAGAATCCCGCGGAAGATCGTCTCTTCGAAGACGGCGGGCAGCACGGCGATCACGAGAATCGCGGGCAACAGATTCCAACCGCTCAGCGTGGGAAGCGTGCTCTCCATGCGGCGGTAGCCCGTCAGCTCGAGAAGCTTGATGAAGTATTCGTTGAGTTCGGAGAGCGAAAACAACAGCCCGAACTGCAACGCGATCGCAATCGGGAAATAGTACCATTTACAGCCGCCGAACGCGCCTTTGAACGAAACGCCGCTTCGGCGGAAAAAGAAAAACGCCGACGCCGCGAAACAAATCTGCGGAATCAGATAACACAGATATTTATACCAATCCTGTTTCGCATACCAGTTCTGTTCCTTCCCGCCCGAGATCGACATCAGGATGATCGAAAGCACGAGCGAAAGAATTACGGGCAGCACCGCGCTCGCGGAATACGTGATTCCCGCTTCGGACAGCGCGCGTTTTTTTAAATCGGCTTCTGTCGTTTCTACTTTGCGTTCCATACCGATATTATATAAGAAATCCCGAAAAAATCCAAACAAAAACTTTGCTTTTTTGCAAATTTCTTATATAATATAAGCATGAAAACGGTATCGACACAAGAAATCTCCGATTGCGTGTATCGGCTCGCGCGCAAAGCAGGGCTGACGCTCACCGATTCCTGCCGCGACGCGCTGCAAGCCGCGCAAAAAACGGAATCGGGCGCGGCGGAGTTCGCGCTCTCCGCTCTGCTCGAAAACGAGCAAACCGCCCGCGCCGAAAACATGCCCGTCTGTCAGGACACCGGCATGAGCGTGGTGCTCGTCGAACTCGGGCAGGACGTGCGGCTGACGGGCGCGCCCCTCGCCGAAGCGGTCAACGACGGCGTGCGGCGGGCTTACGCCGACGGCAACTTCCGCAAGAGCGTATGCGACCCGCTGACCCGCGTAAATACGGGCGACAACACGCCCGCGCATCTGCACGTCGATCTCACAACGGGCGAAAACGTTACGATCACCTTTCTGCCCAAGGGCTTCGGAAGCGAGAACATGAGCAGGCTGTATATGCTCACCCCCGCCGAGGGCAGAGAAGGCATTTTAAACGCGATTACACAAACGGTAAAGCTTGCGGGCTCCCGCCCCTGCCCGCCCGTATACGTGGGCGTGGGCATCGGCGGCGCGTTCGACGGCTGCGCCCTGCTCGCAAAAAAGGCGCTCACGCGGGAAGTGGGAAGCCGCAACCCGCGCAGGGACGTCGCGCAGATCGAGGAGGAAGCGCTGGAACGGATCAACGCGCTCGGGATCGGCGCGCAGGGCTTCGGCGGCAAAGTGACGGCGATCGGCGTTTCCTGCGAAATCGCCCCCACCCACATCGCGGGCTTGCCCGTCGCGGTCAACATTCAATGTCACTGCGTCCGCTGTGAAAAAGAAACGCTGTAAACGGGAGAACTTATGAAAAAAATCACCCTTCCCCTGACCGAAGAACAAATCGCCGGACTGCACGCGGGAGATTCCCTGCTCCTTTCGGGCGTGATCTATACGGCGCGCGACTGCGCGCACAAGCGCATTTTCGAACTGCTCGACAAAGGCGAGCCCCTCCCCTTCCCCCTGAAAGATTCGGTTATCTATTACGCGGGTCCCTGCCCCGCGCCCGAAGGGAAAGCCTGCGGGAGCTGCGGTCCCACGACCTCCGCGCGCATGAACGTGTTCGCGCCGCGGCTTCTCGATCTGGGTCTGGGCGGCATGATCGGCAAGGGAGAAATGAGCGAGGAAACCCGCCTTGCGCTCGTCCGTAACAAAAAGGTCTATTTCGCCGCGATCGGCGGCGCGGGCGCGGCGTACGGAAACGCCGTGCAGAAAAGCGAATGCGTCGCCTTCCCCGATCTTCTGAGCGAAGCCGTGCACCGCTTCACGGTAAAAGACTTCCCCCTCGTCGTCGCGATCGACAGCTACGGGAAGAGCGTTTATCAACGTTAACCGACGAAAAAATCTCTCCGCGGAGAGATTTTTTCATGTTACCGTCACAAAAATTATTAAATATTTTACAAATGTCACTTGTATTTCTGACAACGACTATGATAAAATACACTGTGAGAAACTTCCCCGGAGGGCGATCGTGAGTTACTTGTCTTTAAAGAACGTAAGCAAAAATTACCGCGTGGGCGACGTAACCGTAGAGGCGTTGAAGGACGTCTCCTT
>JAETTR010000099.1 GCA_021768985.1 Bacillota bacterium | reverse complement strand
GTATACCACTTTGCGAGCAGCAAAACGCCGCCGTGCGGAAGTCTTTCTTGTACTCGTTTTCGATCGCCTTCTCGCCATCCGGCATACCGTCAAGCGGAAACACGTCCAGAAACAGATACGGTACTTCGATATGATTGGAGCACTTAACGACGTAACGCTTATCCATGAGTTTTACAAACGGATAACTGCCGTGTTTGCCCCGATCGGCGGACAATACGAAATGCTCCTCGGTTTCCCCTCCGCCGTTTACGATCCCGATAAATTTTTCGTAATCGGGGCGGGGCATGCATACGTCCACGTCGTCGTCCCACGGAATAAATCCCTTATGGCGGATTGCGCCGAGCATCGTGCCCCCGTCCAAAGAATACCGCAGACCGTGTTTGCGGCAGATCCGATCGAATTCGAATAACAACTCGGAAAGCGCGGCATGCGTTTCATCGAGCGTTAACGGCTTTTTTTTCATGACTGTTTTCCTTTTCAGACGATATAAAACCTGCGCGCTTTCCGCGCGCAGGCAAAAACGTTTTTATTTCCTCTTGCCGAGCAAACGCTCTACGAAAGGCGGCAACTTCTTTCCGTTCCCCTTGTCCTCGTATTCCGCGGGCGTTTCCTCCGCCTGCTCCTGAACGGGAGAAACCTGCTCCGCAGGCGTTTCAGGCTCGTATGCGATTTGCGGTTCCTCGCGGGGCGCGGGCGCGGCGTAAGGACTGCGGGGCGCGTTATAGACGCTACGGGACTGATTAACGGGATAAGCGGGCTGTTCGTTCCGCACGGGCGCGCTATATCCGCCCTGACGGGAAACGGTTTCCACCAGCTCTTCCGCCGAAGGGAATCCCGTTGCGATTACGGTGACTTCGACTTCGTCCTGAATCTCTTCGTCGATGCAAGCGCCGAAGATGATGTTCGCCGAATAATCGGCGACGCCGTGAATGAGCCCCGCCGCTTTACGCACTTCATCGAGCGTGAGATCGGGACCGCCGACAATATTCAAAATTACGCCCGTCGCGCCCTCGATCGTCGTATCGAGCAAGGGAGAGTTCACCGCAAGACGAACGGCGTCGATGATGCGGTTTTCGCCCTTCGCAACGCCGACCCCCATGTGCGCGAGTCCGCGATCCTTTAAGATCGTGCGCACGTCGGCAAAGTCGAGATTGATGAGCGCGGGAGTTACGATCAGATCTGCAATGCCGCGGATCCCCTGCTTCAACACCTCGTCCGCAACCCGAAGCGCTTCCGTCATGGTCGCGTTCTTGGGTACGACCTCGCTGATCTTCTCGTTCGGAATAATGACGAGGGTATCGACGTACTTTCTTAAATTATCGATCCCCTTCATGGCGTTGTCCATGCGCCGTCTGCCCTCGAACTCGAAAGGCTCGGTAATCACGGCAACGGTTAAAATCTTTTTGTCCTTGGCGATCTTGGCGATCACGGGCGCCGCGCCCGTGCCCGTACCGCCGCCCATGCCCGCGGTAATGAACAACAAATCGGTATCCTCGATCGCCGCAGCGAGCTGTTCCTTGCTCTCTTCCGCCGCTTCTCTGCCGATTTCGGGTTCCGCGCCTGCGCCCAATCCCTTGGTGCGCTGCGCGCCGATCTGAATTTTGGTAGGCGCTTTATTGCACGCGAGAATCTGCGCGTCGGTATTTACGGCGATATATTCCGCGCTCGCGATTCCCGCCTCGATCATGCGGTTGATCGCGTTATTTCCCGCGCCGCCGACGCCGACCACGCGAATCTTCGCCTTTCCGTTGTTTTAGGACAGGACGGCGGGCTGCGCTTGCGGAGCAGACTGTCCGCGGTATTCTTCTACGGTATTCGATCTCCCGAGAAACGGGACGTTATCTTCGTACATAATGTTTATCCTCCGATTACGTAAATAAAACGATATAGAAAACCTTCTATATGTTTATCTTCCGCCGCCATTACGAGCAAGGCAATGCTGGAGCTCATGGAAGGTTTGTTGTAATAGGGCAAATCGGGCGCCAGCTGTTCGCACACGCGGTCGATCCGTTTGCTGACGTGTTCGAGCGCGCCGCGAATCTCCGTAAGACCTTCGCCCGTCACGTAGAGCGGTTTGAAATCGAGCTCTTTCCCCGAGCACCCCTCCAGAAATCCGCTTACGCCTTCGCACAGCTCGTCCAACCCTTCCTTCACCGTTTCGACGAGCGCGTCGGTATCGATTTCGTACGAAACGCCGCGGTGAATAAATTCCACGATTCCGCCGTTGCTTTTCGCATAGAGGTTCGCTTTCGGCAAGAGCGCGAGCGCGGTATCATACGGAACGGAAAAGGTCTGCATGATGCGCGCGGCGATCTGCCCCTTGCCCGTCCAGAAGGTCTTTTGCGCCAATACGCCGTTCCCGAGCAACACGAGAAGCGAAGAAGAAAGGAATCCGACGTCGAGAAAGAGCGCGTATTCGTCGCGCGTTTCCGAAGGAATCAGATAGCTCGACATTGCGTACTCCGCGGGAAGATAGCGCACGGCGATCTTCATTTTCCCGAATACGTCGTCCATTATCCGCATAAAGTACTCGCTGCAATAGAAATAGGACAGGATCCCGCTTAATACCGATGACGAAAGCCCCGTCGGATCGACGACGCGGCGGTTATCCGCCGTTTTGTAAATCATGCTCGTCACGCGGATAAAACGGAAGCCTTCCCGCTCTTCCCTGCCGCTCGTAAAAAGCGCGTTCAGCTCTTTCTGTCCGATTTTGCGTTTTTTGGGGAAGCCGACCACCTGTTCTTTGGGTACGACCTCGTAAAACGCGCCCGGAACGCCGATAAAAATTTCCCTGATCCGTTCGCCGCAAATCTGTTCCGCACCCGATACGGCGCGGACGATCGCTTCGGAGAGCTTGTCCGCATCAAAAAAAGTTTCTTCGTCGTAACCGTCGTACTCTTCGGTTTTGCTCGCTTTGAACACGAACGTATTATTCACGCCGCGCTCGCCCACGATTACGGAGATTTCGGACGAACGAACGTCCAACACCGCCACGCTTTTGCGCGCCATACAGCCCTCCCTTCCCGCTCCGCATACGGAACGGATTTTACTCTTGTATATTATAACAGGGAAGCGCGCTCTTGTCAAGAAAATGAAAGGAATTTGGACAACAAAAAAGCGCCTCCGACGGAAGCGCTTCCGAATATCAAATTCAATCGACCGTAGGCTGATAATTGGGCACGACCTTGCCGTTTACGACGTTCACCGTGATGACGCCGACCGTCTTTTCATCGTCTTTCAACCCTTTCGTTTCGTACTCGCCGACGCCCGCGTACAATTCGATCGCCGCGCGGCCCTTTTCCGCCGCGAGTTCTTTCGGGTTATACAAATCGATGACAACCCCTTCCCGCATGGCGAAGCGGAAATAATGCGTTTCCGTCGCGTTGGGGCCGCCGCCCATATAAAAGGTGGCCGACACCACGTTCGCGCGCACCTCACCGAGCACCCCGCGCATTTCGGCGAACACGGAAAAAAGCTCCTCGAAATATCTCCCGTCCGTACCGCCCTGCGCGTTGAGCGTATAGCCGAACCCGTTCAGCAGAATGTTCTCTCCCGAAACGCGGTTCGCAGGCGACGGGTTCACGCGGAGAAAGACTCCGTCCTCATCGAGCGCCGCGTACCGTCCGTCCGCAAGCTCGTACGCGAAGGATTCCTTCCGTTCGCGCACCGTAACTTCCACTTGATCGGGAAGCCGCTTTGCGATATGCTCCACGCGAAAAGAGGGGTATTCCGCCACCTTCTTTTCCAGATCCTTCAAATCGAGAAACGCGTTGCTCTTGCCCACGTACGAATTCAGTTTCTGCTGTAATTCGAGCGCTTCCTTTCTGCCCTCCGCGGAGTACGTGCAAAAATCCGCACGCACGCTCGTCACGGTAAAGATGGCGTTGAGCGCCGCAAGCACGACGGCAAGCAACAACACGAAGGATACGATTGTCGTAATAATTACCCGTTTTTTCATTCGTTTCTCCCGCCGGGGGATTATACGCGCACGCGTTTGATTTCCGCCCCCAGCGATTTGAGTTTTTCCTGCAAATCGGAATATCCCCGGTCGATATGGGAAAGATCGATTACTTCGGATACCCCTTCCGCGCCGAGCGCGGCAAGCACGAGCGCGGCGCCGCCGCGCAGATCTCCCGCCACGAGAGACGCTCCGTGCAATCCGTTGACCCCGCGTACGAACGCGTTTCTACCCTTCACCTCGATATCCGCGCCCATCTTCTGCAACTCGGGTACGGATTTGAACCGGGTTTCGAACAGATTCTCCACGATCAGAGCCCCGCCCTCGCAAATACAGTTGAGCGCAGTCGCCTGCGCCTGCAAATCGGTGGGAAATCCCGGAAAGGGCATTGTTTCGATCCTGCGGTTGCAATGGAGCCGTCCGCGGCTCTCTAATCTTATTTTATCATTTTTACTATGTATTTTGCAACCGTTTTCGCGTAATTTATGTAAAAGCAACCCGATATTCTCCCCTTTTACCCCCACGACCTCGGTTTCTCCGCCGCAGATCGCGCAGGCGATCAGGAAGGTACCCGCCTCGATTCTGTCCTTCATCGGCTTGTAGGTGACGCCGGTAAGCTCTTTCACACCTTCGATTTCGATGATATCCGTTCCCGCGCCGCGCACCTTTGCGCCCATCGTATTCAGGAAATTTTGCAGATCGACGATTTCGGGTTCCTTTGCCGCGCCCGACAGCGTCGTATACCCCTCCGCCTTCACGGCGGCGAGCAGGATATTCTCCGTTGCGCCGACACTGGGAAAATCGAGCACAATGTCCGCGCCGCGCAATTTATCGCAAGCGCAACGAATGAACCCGTCGCGCTCGGTAATTTTTACTCCCAACCGTTGCAACGCGTTCAAATGCAAGTCAATGGGACGAAGCCCGATATCGCAACCGCCCGGATACGCGATTACCGCGCGGCGAAAACGGGTCAGAAGCGACCCGAGCATAAACACGGAAGAACGTAACTCCTTGGTGAGCGCGGAAGATATTTCGTGATTGCAGGCATTGGCGCTGTCGATGAGAACGTCCTCGCCGCGGAAGCGTACGTCCGCGCCGAGCTCGCGCAAAATCTGCGCCATGCACGCAACGTCGGAAATTGCAGGTGCTTCGCGGATGACGACCCGTTTCTCGGTCAGAATCGAGGCGGCAAACAGCGGCAATACGGAATTTTTCGCCGATTGCATCTTCACGCTTCCGTTCAACTGCCTCCCGCCCTCTATCATATACTTATCCATAGTTCTCTCCTCACGTAATTCGTAAAAAACGGAAACGCCTAAAAATCCATAGGCGTTCCACCACGTACTACATATTATGATTCGAGAGAACTTCGCGTTCACAAATTTACGGATCGGTTTTTCCCGATTCGTTTTTTATCGGACGGGACGTTCGGATTTTTTTGCCGCGATACGCCGTACACCACGCCCATGCCCGCCATAGTGACGACGAGGGAGGTATTGCCCGCCGAAATCAG
>JAETTR010000098.1 GCA_021768985.1 Bacillota bacterium | reverse complement strand
CCTTCCCGCGCCCGTCGCGTCGTGAATGGGTTCTTCCTGATTGAAGCCTTTAAAGCTGAATCCCTTCGCTTCGAAAATCGCGGCAAGCTCTTCGAACGTAATGACGAAATCGACATCGCTCCGCACCGTGCGGCGCATAGCTTCCAACTTTTTCGCCGCGCACGGTCCGATAAACACCACGCGGGCGTTCGGCATCTTTTGCTTGATCGAACGCGCCGTTGCAACCATGGGCGTAAGCGCGTTGGAAATTTTATCAATCGTTTCGTAGAACTGCGTTTTGGCGAGCATGCTCCATGCGGGACAGCACGAAGTCAGCAAAAACGGAATCTCTCCCGTCGCGACCTGCGTCGCGTAGTGATGCGCCTCCGTCGCCGCGCCCACGTCCGCGCCGTGCGCGACTTCGAACACCTCTTTGAAGCCGATTTCTTTTAGCGCGGCTTTGATGCGCCAGAGCGAAACGCCCGGACCGAACTGCCCTACGATTGCGGGCGCAACCTCCGCCACGACTTCGTCGCCGTTTTTGATAGCGCGGATCAGCTGGAAGATCTGCGATTTATCGGCAATCGCGCCGAACGGACAACTGACCATGCACTGTCCGCACCCGACGCATTTCATGGGTTGGATCATTGCCCTGCCGAGCTCGTCACTCGTAATCGCCTTGACGCCGCACGCCTGCGCGCACGGGCGCGTTCTGTGCGCGATCGCGTCGTACGGACAAGCCGCCTTGCACTTGCCGCAACGGATACACTTTTCGGGATCGATCACGGCGGCGCCGTTTTTTCCGACGGAAACCGCGCCCTTGGGGCAAGCCGCCATACATGCGCGGGATACGCATTTACGGCACTGGTCGCTGACTTCGTAAGCGTTTTCATCGCACTTCGCGCAAGCGGACGGAATCACCTGCATGAGCGGCGGTTCGTAATAGACGTCGGAGATATTGCTTGCGGAAAGCCCGTTCGTAATGCTGGTAGGTCGGTCCTGCGGGTTCAGCGACATGCCCATGGCAAGCCGCACCCGCTCGGCGGCAATCGCGCGTTCGCGGTAGATGCTCTCGCGGTATTGCGGCTGTTCGGTGGGCGTGATCTTATAAGGGATCTCTTCGATCTCCCTTGCGATATCCTCCCCGCTCTCCGATTCGAAAGCGACGCGGGCGACTTCCACGAAAACCTTTCTTCTTAACTTCGTTACCGAAGTTTCAAGTCCTCTCATTCCTTCTCCTTAAATTGCCGAAAGAGCGGCAACGGGCGTTCCCGCTGCCGCCGTTCCGGAATAAAACCGTTGTTACTTTCTGCCGTAATAAGCGTTGAGATACATTTGCTTGATTTCGCTCATGAGCGGATATCTCGGGTTTGCGCCCGTGCACTGATCGTCGAAGGCGTCCTCGGTCATGGCGTCGAGCCGTTCAAGGAACTGCTCTTCCGTGACCTTGTCGCCTAGCGCTTCCTTGATCGTCTTGGGCTGACCGATCGCCGTCTGCAATTCCTTCAGCTTCTTGATCAGCGCTTCGACGCACTCGTCGTCGGTTTTGCCTTTGCAGCCGACGAAGCGCGCGGTTTCCGCGTATCTCGCTTTGCACTGCGGGTAAGCGTACTGCGGGAAGGTTCCCATTTTGGTGGGCTGTTCCGCGCTGTTGAAGCGGATCACTTCTTCCAGCATCAACGAGTTCGCCATACCGTGGGGCAAATGCCAGTAAGAACCGAGCTTGTGCGCCATGGAGTGGCACACGCCGAGGAATGCGTTCGCGAACGCCATACCCGCCATGCACGAAGCGTTCGCCATGCGGTCGCGCGCTTCCGCATCGTGCGCGCCCTTCTCGTAAGCGCGGGGCAGATATTCGAAAATCAGCTTCACGGCTTCCCTTGCGATACCGTTGGTGAAATCGGTCGCCATCACCGAAGCGATCGCTTCGAGCGCGTGGCTCATTGCGTCGATTCCCGAGCAGGAGGTAAGCCCCTTGGGAATGTTCATCATCAAATCCGCATCGACGATCGCCATATCGGGCATGAGCTCGTAGTCGGCAAGCGGATACTTCGTACCCGTCTTTTCGTCGGTGATAACCGCGAAGGGCGTGACTTCCGAACCGGTACCCGCCGTCGTGGGAACGGCGACGAAAAGCGCCTTGTCGCCCATGTGCGGGAAGGTATAAACGCGCTTGCGGATATCCATGAAACGCATCGCCATATCCTGGAAATCCACTTCGGGATGCTCGTACATCACCCACATGATCTTTGCCGCGTCCATGGGCGAACCGCCGCCGACCGCAATAATGACGTCGGGTCCGAAATCGCGCATCTGCTTCACGCCGTCGTTCGCGCAAGCCAGCGTGGGATCGGGCGTAACCTCGAAATAAGTGGAATGCATGATCCCTTCCGCGTCGAGAATATCGGTGATTCTCTTGGTAAAACCGCTCTGATAAAGGAACTTATCGGTGACGATAAACGCTTTTTTCTTATTGTAAACCTGTTTGCCGAGCTCTTTCATGGCGACGCCGAGGCAGCCGCGCTTAAAGTAAACTTTTTCGGGTGCTCTGAACCACAACATATTTTCCTTCCTTTCCGCAACGGTTTTAATATTGATCAGGTGCTTTACGCCGACGTTCTCGGAAACCGAGTTGCCGCCCCAGGAGCCGCAACCGAGCGTAAGCGAAGGCGCGAATTTAAAGTTATAGATATCGCCGATACCGCCCTGCGAGGAAGGCGTATTGATTACGATACGGCAAGTTCTCATGACCGAGCGGAAATATTCGATCTTGTCCGCGCCCGTCTCCACGTTGATATACAGGGAGGAAGTGTGTCCGAGACCGCCGTCGCGAACAAGCCTGTCCGCCTTGGCAACCGCGTCCTCGAAGGATTTCGCTTTGTACATGGCGAGCACGGGCGAAAGTTTTTCGTGCGCAAATTCTTCCGTAAGCTCCACCGATTCCACTTCGCCGACGAGCACTTTGCTCCCCTCGGGCGCGGTGAAGCCGGACAACTCGGCAATCTTGCAGGCGGACTGACCGACGATTTTTGCGTTCAGCGCACCGTTGATGATAATCGTCTTTCTCACCTTTTCCGTTTCCGCGGGCGAAAGGAAGTACGCGCCGCGAAGCGCCATTTCCTTTTTGAACTCGTCGTAAACGTCCTTCACGACGATTACGGACTGTTCGGAAGCGCAGATCATTCCGTTATCGAATGTCTTCGAATGCAGAATCGAGGAAGCGGCAAGCTTGATGTCGGCGGTGGAATCGATCACCGCGGGGGTGTTGCCGGCGCCTACGCCGAGCGCGGGTTTCCCCGACGAATACGCCGCTTTCACCATGCCGGGACCGCCGGTCGCCAGAATCATATCCGCTTCGCGCATGATCATGCCGGAAAGCGGTACGGTGGGCTGGTCGATCCAGCCGATAATGTCCTCGGGCGCGCCCGCCGCAACGGCGGCTTCGAGCACGATTTTCGCCGCTTCGATCGTGCTGTTCTTTGCACGCGGATGAGGCGAGATAATCAGACCGTTTCTCGTTTTTAAACAAATCAGGCATTTGAAAATTGCCGTAGAGGTCGGGTTCGTGGTGGGAATGACCGCCGCAAGCACGCCGATCGGCTCCGCAATCCGCGTAATCCCGAAGCTCTCGTCGCGTTCGATCACGCCGCAGGTGCGGGTATCTTTGTAGGCATTGTAAATGTATTCGGACGCATAGTGGTTTTTAATCACTTTATCCTCTACGATTCCCATGCCGGTTTCTTCCACCGCCATTTTGGCAAGCGGAATCCGCATTTTGTTCGCGGCAAGCGACGCGCGGTAGAAAATTTCGTCTACCTGTTCCTGCGTATAGGTGGCAAATTTTTCCTGTGCCGCCCGAACGCGTGCGAGCATACGCTCCAACGATTCCTCATCATTTACGATGAAGTCCTTCATTTCAAGCCTCCTGAAATTAATTTTCGAATTATTTATGATTTATTCGGTAATCCCGCCGCAGAGTGCGGCGAGCGATACCGCCAAATCCTCGTATTTTACCGTCACCCCTTCGGGCACGTGCAGATAAACGGGCGCGAACGACAAGATTGCGCAAATGCCCGCCTTTACCATTTCGTCGCAAGCGGATTGCGCCGCGTTCCGCGGAACCGTCAGAATCGCCGCCTTGATCCCGTGGCGTTTTACGATTTCGGAAAAACGTTCCATGGGATATACGGGTTTCCCGTTCACCGCGCCGATTTTCGCGGGCGAAACGTCGAACGCGGACAACACGTGGATCCCGTAATTTTCGAACCCTTCGTAGGAAAGAATCGCCTTTCCCAATCCGCCCGCGCCGACGACGACGGCGTCCGTCCAACGGTGATATCCCAAAAACCGTTCAATGTCCGCGATCAGGCGCGTGACTTCGAACCCCATGCGCGGTTTTCCGCAGACGGACGAAACCAACGCGAGATCTTTGCGCACTCCGACCGCCGAAACGTTCATGTCCTTCGCAATCGAAGCGGAAGAGATGAACTCCACTCCCTGTCCCGCTTCTCCTTTCAAATACCGCAGATAGGCAGGCATGCGGGAAGCGGTCGCTTTGGATACGGCGTTTTCTGTATTTTCCAATTCCACACCCCTTGCCGATCGGTTTTTATAAATCGATAAATTTTTATCGATTTAAATTATACCAAATTTACACGGAGAAGTCAACCGTTTGAAAAGAAATTTTTTACAGGTTATGACAAGATTTTTTTAAAAAAACGCGCGCCCCTCTGCGGAGCGCGCGTTTTTCTCTAATCGTCCTGTAATTCGCGAATCTGTTTTTCCACTTTCGCTTTCATATCGAGATATTTGTCTTTTTTCGCGCGCTCGTCCTCCACAAGCTTCTTGGGCGCTTTCGCAACGAAGTTTTTGTTCATAAGTTTGCCGTCGGCGCGCGCAATCTCCCCCTTGATCCGTTCGAGTTCTTTTTCGAGACGGGCGCGTTCTTCCGCGAGATTGACGAGGTCGCCGAGCGGAACAAAGAGCTGACCGAGCTCGCACACCTGCGAAACCGTGCGTTCTCCGATCGCCGCGCCGCTTTCGACGAAGTCAATGTCGCTCGCGCCCGCAAGCCGAAGAATGGAATTTTTATTCACGCTTACGAGTCGGCGCGCCTCGGTGACGAGATGCAAGTGCACTTTTTTGGCGGGCGGACAGTTGACTTCCACCTTCATGACGCGCACCGCACGAATCAGATCGATGATTCCTTCAAACGTTTTCGCTTCTTTCCGATAAGAAAGCTTGATATTGTATCGGGGATAATCCGCTGAAATAATGTCGCCCTTGACGTTCGGAAGATAGCAATAGCTCGCTTCCGTGACGAACGGAATAAACGGATGAAGCAGCTTCAACGTGATTTCGAGCACGAACATGAGCACGCCGAGCGCCGAACGCTTGCGTTCGGGACCCGCGCCGTAGAGCGCGGGTTTGGAGAGCTCGATATACCAATCGCAGAAGTCGTTCCACGCAAAATCGGTAATTTTGTCCGCCCCGAGACCGAGATCGAATTTTTGAAGGGATAAGGTCACTT
>JAETTR010000097.1 GCA_021768985.1 Bacillota bacterium | reverse complement strand
ACTTTTCTGGGCGCGATCGTATACAGCGTTTTGCCGTTGATCGCGTTTTCCACCGTGTAGTTTTCGTTATCGACCGAAGTAACGACTGCTTCTTTGCGGGTGCCCGCGTTTTTCGTACCCGAAACGGTTACGTTGACGGTATCGGACGTACCGTCCCAGACAACAGGGTTGACGACGGTCGCCGTAGGCGTCTGAACGCTTCCGTTGTACGTAAAGTCGTAATACGTCCATTCGATTTCCACAGGGAGCTTCGCGATCTCCGCTTCCAAAGAAAGCTCCGCTTTTTCATAATATTCGGATTCGGGAATCTCGGCGGTCAGCGTTACGGTTCCCGCCTTCGTCGCAACGTAAACGTTGCCATCCACCTGCTTTGCGGCACCCGAGCCGTTCTGCACGCCGTAGACGACCTCCGCGTTTTCGAGATTGCCCGATACATCGAGCGTAAACTGTCCGCCGTAGATAAGATCGAGTTCGCGGAATTCGAGCGGCAGAATCCCTTTCAGAATCGTGATTTCCGCTTCCGTCTCCGTACCGTTCGTATTATTCGTTTCCGCAATCTTTGCAACAACCTTTACCTTCCCGACCTTGACGGGAATGAGCACATTGCCGGAGATGGTGGCGTATTCCTCATAGCCGCCGTCTGCGACGAGCTCAAACGTAATCTCCGCGTTGCCGATATCCACGTTCGTATCCACTGTGAGCGTCAGCGTATCGCCGTAACGGACGGTCGTTTCGCGAATCGTAGCGGTGACGTCCGCACGCTCGATCACGAAAGTCGCCGTAACGTTCTCGCCCTCGGTTAAGGTATAGTTTTCGTTGGAAAGAGATTCCGCAGTCGCCGTATACGAGCCCGCGTCCGTCTGCTCGCCCGTTACGATCACCGTACAGGTATCCCCCGCAACGAGGTTGGCAACGGTCGCCGCAGGCAAATGCGGCTGTTTATCGTACGTGAAGGAGAGGTCCGTCCAGTTCAGCGTAACGGGGCGGGGCGAAACCGTTACTTCGAAGGATTTTGTCGTAGCGGCGTAGTTCGCCGTCTCCCCTACCGTTACGGTAAGCGTGAGCGTACCGACCCCGGTAGGCGTAATCCGGTTGCCCGAAAGCGAAGCCGTACCCGTACCCTCGGTAAGCGACCAGCTTGCAACGCCCGATTCGGGATTCCCCGTAACGTCGAGCGAAACCGTATTGCCGTAAACGAGCGCGAGATCGTCGAGCGCAAGCGGCATTTTCGCTTTTACGATCCGGTATTCGGTCGTCAGATTCTCGTCGCCGAGCCGATAGTTGGGATTGCTTACCCCGACCGCCGTTGCGGTATAGGTTCCGACGTCCGTCTCCGCGCCGTCCACAAACACGCGGCACTCGTCCTCGCCGAAGAGTTTTTCCGCGCGCGCCTCGGGCGCCTGTTCGTCGCCCGTATAGGGAAGCTCCGTTTCTCCCCAGACGACCGTGATCGTATACGGCGTGATCGTAAATCTTACGGTGAGATTGGTTCCGTCCGTAAGCGTATAATTGGAATTTCCGAGCGTCGTCGCCGTCGCCGTAAGGTTGACGCCCGCGTCCTTTGCGCCCGATGCCGTAACCGAGCATTCGTCCCCCTCGATTATATTCGCGACGCGCGCCGCAGGCGCTAGCTCTTCGCCGTTGTATTCAAGGGTAAGATTGCTCCACGAAAGCTCGACGGGAAGCGGCGCGATCGAGAACGCTTCCGTCAGATTCTCTCCTCCCTCCACCGTGTACTTGCGGCTGGCAACGGAAACGGCGGTCGCCGTATGCGTCGTCGCGTCCTTGCCGCCCCGCACGGTAACGTAAGGCGCGGAATCGTCGAACACGAGGTTCGTCACGGTCGCCTTGGGCGCCTGTTCCTTGCCGTTGTACGAAAAAGCGGATTTCTCCCAGGAGAGCACGACGGGGCGGGGCTTGATTTCAAGCGTAACGACCTTGGTCGCTTCCTTGTAGTTCGCCGTTTCGGGCACGCTGACGACAAAGGTGACCACGCCTACGTCGATCGGCGTAAGCACGTTGCCGGTTAATTTCGCATATTGGTCGAAGTTCGCGCCCGAAGGCGTAAATACCGCCGCGGTCGTTTCCGGATTTCCGCTTACGGTCAGCGTCACGTCGGTGCCGTATACCGCGTTGGGAATCGAGAAGCTGAGTTCGGGCTCCGCTTTTTGGATATAGAAGCTTACGCTGTCCGTCGGATAGCCTTCGTCGTTATAATTCAACGTGTAATTGCCGTTCGAAAGCGCGTATGCAGTCGCCGTGTAATCCCCGTTGGGAATCAGATTGCCGTTCTCGTCGGTTATGGGTTTGCCGCTTTCGTCCACTTGATAGCCGCCCGCGAGAATCTGCCCGCCCGAAACCGAGGTGACGAGACACTCGTCGCCCGCGATCAGACTGTCGGGAGACACCGTCGCCGTGGGAACCAGCGATTCGCCCGTATAGGTCAAAGCGGTATTCGTCCAGACGATCGTAACCGGCTTGGGCAGAATGGTGAATTCGCAATCGGTATTCACGCCGCCCTCTACCGTATAGTTGGGATCCTCGGTTCCGATGGCGATCGCCTTTAAGCTGGTTCCCGCGTTCTTGGTGCCGAGTACGGTGATCCCGAACGGCTCATCGTCCTTTCCGTTGTCCGCGCGGTTTTTCACGAGACATGATTCTTTTACGCGCGCCGCGGGCGCCTGATCCTCGCCGTTGTAAACCAATCCGTCCTCGGGCTCCGACCATTCGAGTTCGACGGGCTTGGGTTTGATCTCGAAGATTACTACGGCATCCTCCCCCTCCACCGTGTAGTTCGGGTTCTCCAGCTTCGAAACCGTTGCCCGGTAGGTTCCCGCGTTCACGGAATCGTTTTCTACGGTAATCCCGTCCGCCGCGATTCCGACCGTATCGCCTTCGAGCACGTTGCCGAACGAATCCGCTTCGGGCTTATGGTACTGACCGTCGTATGTAAATTCGGTCGTTTCCCAGACGATGGTAAGGGAACGGGGCGAAACCGTGATTTCGAATTCCTTTTCCGTCGCTTTATAGTTGGTCGTCGCCGTAGAGCTTACGACGAGTATCAGCTTGCCCGCGTGTTTGGAAAGGAAGATCCCGTCCTTTCCCGCGACCATTTCGCCGTTGCCCGTTTCGCCGTCGATCGGCTTCACCGTGAAGGTGAGCGTACCGACCTCCGATTCGATTTTTTCGCCGCCGTCGTCCGTTTCAAAATATCCGCCGACAAGCGCTTTCACGTCCGTTTCATCGCCGTAGACGAATTTGCCGTCCGCAAGGGTCAGCTTCATTTCGGCGGGTAAGATTTCGAGTTCCGCCGTTACCGTGCCGCCCGCGTAATTTTGCGTGGATTCCACCGTAACCGTAACGGTGACTTTGCCCACATGCGTGGGATAGAGCACGCCGTCGCCGCCGACCGTTGCCGTTCCCGCGTCGCCCGCAATCACCGCAACCGAATAGGTGCGCTTTGCGGCGGGATCACCCACGTAATCTTCGCCATCGTCCGTAACGAGCTTCACGGGATAATTTTCATGATAGACCGCGCTCGGGTTCGTCACGATCGAGATTCCCTCGAAAGGCGCCTGCTTGATTTCGAAGTCGCACCGCACGTTTTCGGAATGTTCGAGATCGTAATTTTCGTTTTCGAGCGCGTTGATATACGCCGCGTTCTTCGCCGCGCCGTCGTCGTTGTACACGCCCGCCGCCGACTGCCCGCCGAGCACGGTGACGCCGAGAGATTCGAGCGTATCGCCGTTCACGAGCCCGTCCGCGCCGTCTATTCCTTCGACGCTCTGAACGGAAGGCGCTTTCGTATCGCCGTCGTATACGAATTCGAGGGTATCGGGATCCCAGATAAATTTCAGAGGACGGGGATTGACGGTGACTTCCGCTTCCGCTTCGCCGCCGTTTAAGTTATCCGTACCCGCGGATTTTACGATGACGGTCACTTTTCCGACCTTCTTGGGAACGAGTTTGCCGTCTCTGATCTCCGCGACCTCGCTCGCGCCGCCCTTGATTTCGAAAGTAACCGCGCCCGTCTGCGTGCCCGTCGTGCCGTCGGGATTCACGAACTCATCGAGATTGCCCGTCGCTTCCAGAAGAAGCTCGTCGCCGTAAACGGTTTCCTTGTCTTTGAGCCCGAGCGACATGTCCGCCTTGTTTACCGTAAAGCCGAACGCAAAGTCGTGGTTGTTGTAGTTCGTTTCGGGCGCGACGTGCGCCGTAATCGTGACCGCGCCCGTCTTGGTGCCCGTAAAGTATCCGCCGTTCGGATCGGGCTTGCCGTCCGCATCGGAGATATATCCCGTGCCCGTACCGCTCGTCACCGTATACGTAACGGCGTATCTGTCGTCGGTCGGCAGACCGCTTGCGGAAAGCGCAACGGGCTTGCGGTACTGCCCGACGACGGGATTAAGCGTTACGCCCGTTTCGGAGAGCTCCGCGCGGACGATCAGGAATTCGCACTCGTTGTTGTCATCGGTCGGCACGGTGTAATTGGGATTGCCGAGCATCTGCACGCTCGCCTTATACGTCTGACCTGCGGGTGTCGCGTTCGTCTGCTTCCCGATAATCTGCTCGATCTCGCAGGTATCCCCTTCGCACAATCCGGAAACCGTGGCGGTGGGCGCGTGCTCTTCGCCGTCGTAGGTAAATTCAACGTAAGTTTTTCCGTCCTCGGGTTTCTGCCAGACGATCGTAACCGGCTTGCGCGCAATCGTCGCGGTCACGGTGTATGCCATCGTCGTGCCCGCCGCGGCGTCGCCGTCCTGCCAGCAATAGCCCGTTTTCGGCGTAAAGGTGATCATGTAAGTTCCCGCGTTCTGCGCGCGGAAATTGCCCTGTTCGTCTACCGAAACTCCTTCGGGAAGCGGCTCGGCAAAGGACATCTTATCCGCGTCGTAGCCTTCGAGCAAGATTTGTTCCGTCTTGTTATAGACAAGGTCGGCGATCTGCTTGGGTACCGGAATCGGCGTACCGATCGCCGCTTCATCGATTTCGGAAACCTGCGTTACGGAGACCGCGTACGCGGGGTCATCGGAAGCAAAGAAAGCGTTCGGGTGCACCGAGTTATAGGTGCCGTAACCCGTCGTGAACACGCCCGCGCCGTCGCGCGAAACGCCGATCTCGGCGCCCTCTTTCAATTCGCCGACCACGTTGATATAGCGGTTCGGCGCGTTGAAATACACGTTGCAGACCGTGGAATCCTCTGCGGAAAGCACGTTGCCCTTCACCACGGGATCGCCGCTTAAATTGAGCACGCCCGAGTTGTATACGCGCACGCCGTTCTTGCCGTAGTTGCCGCTGATTTCGCCGCCCGAAAGGTTCAGCGTTCCCGTGTTCGAAACGTATACGCCGCTTCCGCCGCCGTTGCTTAAATCTTCGCCCGTCGCGGTATTGCCCTTGATCGCGCCGCCGTCGAGATTCGCCGTACCCACAACGTACAAGCCGCCGCTCTGCGCCGCGGAGTTCTGCGTAATTTCACCGCCGTGCATTTCGAACACCGAAAGCGTACTGCCG
>JAETTR010000096.1 GCA_021768985.1 Bacillota bacterium | reverse complement strand
TGCCACGGGGAGATTATAAAACCAATGGTGAAAACTTCGGAATCGACCGAAGTTTTTTCGTATAAAAACTTTGCCGTTTGCCGATACTGTATTTCCCGACGCTCCTTACATATTTCGATATGTCGGAGGTGAATATGTTGCAGAAGGTAGTAATTTGCGGAGTGGACACTTCGGGCTTGCCCAAGCTGTCCGCCAAGGAGAACGAAGAGCTGATGCGCCGTTTGAAAGCGGGCGACGAGCTCGCGCGCGAGCGGTTTATCGTGGGCAATATGCGGCTGGTACTCTCTCTCGTCAAACGGTTCTGGGCGAAGAACGCCAACGCGGACGACGTGTTTCAGGCGGGCTGCGTGGGGCTGATCAAGGCGATCGACAACTTTAATCTCGATTTTAACGTAAAGTTTTCCACCTACGCCGTTCCCATGATTCTCGGCGAAATCAAGCGGTATCTGCGGGACGGAAACAGCTTGCGGGTTTCCCGATCCATCCGCGATACGGCGTACAAGATTTTAAAGGTGCGCGAGGGGTTGGAGGAGAGAGACGAGGAAGCGAGCATCGAGCGGATCGCCGCCGAAATGCAGGTCGCGGAGCGGGAAGTCGTTTACGCGCTCGATGCGATCTCCGATCCCGTATCTCTGTACGATCCCGTATACAACAAAACGGGAGACACGCTCACGTTGGTCGATCAGTTGTACGACGAATCGCAGAGCGAAAGCATCTGGACGGAGCGGGTCGCGCTTCGGGAAGCGATTGCGCGGCTGACCGACAGGGAACGCAAAATATTGACGCTGCGCTATTACGAAGGAAAGACGCAGACGGAAATTTCGGCGGAAGTCGGCATTTCGCAGGCGCAGGTGTCGCGGCTGGAAAAGACGGCGCTCAAACAAATCAAGGCGAATATTTCTTGACCGATCCCATTCGGCGGACGCAAGCCGCTCTCTTACGCGGGCGGCTTGCGTTGGTTGTTTAACCGAAAACCGCGGCGACCGACCGGTCGCCGCGGCGTTTTCTGTTTCGTTATCCGACGATTAAGTTGACGAGCCGTCCGGGAACGACGACGCATTTTTTTACGGTCTGATTCCCGATCCGATCTTGTACCTCGGGCAGGGCGAGGGCGCATTTCTCGATCTCCTCGTTCGCCGCGTTTGCGGGAAGCATGGCGCGGCAGACGATTTTGCTGTTCACCTGAACGGCGTACTCCTTTTCGTCGAGCACGAGTTTTTCGGGGTCCTCCTTCGGATAGGACTGTTCGAACACCGAACCTTTCCCGCCCGTCTGTTCCCACAGCTCTTCGCAGAAGTGGGGCGCGCAGGGCGCGAGGAGCAGAAGCAGGTCCTTCGCCGCCGCGCGGAATAGGGGAACGTTCTTTTCGGGGAGTGCATCGTATTTGCTCAACGCGTTCAGAAACTCCATAATGCGGGCGATCGCGGTGTTAAAGGAAAACGCTTCGAGGTCGCGCGTTACGCGGGAAACGGCGAAGTTGCGGGCGTAGTCGAGCGCCTTTTCCTCCGCGCCGTATTCTTTTTTGCCGCCCGTGCACGCATGCGCGCGGAGTACGGTCTTTTCCACGCGGTCCATGAATTTCGCGATCGCCTTGATGCCGTCGTCGTTCCAGGGTCCGCCCTCCGTGTAGGAGAAGCCGAACATGAGATAGAGGCGGAAGGCGTCGGAGCCGTATTTTTCCACGTATTCGTCGGGGGAAACCACGTTCCCGTGCGACTTGCTCATGCGGTTGCCGTCGGGGCCGAGAATCACGCCCTGATGCACCAGCCGGCGGAAGGGCTCGTCGAAATCGAGATAGCCCATGTCGCGGAGTGCTTTGGTAAAGAAGCGGGCGTACAGCAGGTGCATACACGCGTGCTCCGCGCCGCCCACATAGGTGTCCACGGGGAGCATTTTATCGACCGAGTCGCGCCCGAAGGGGGCGGATTCGTTTTTCGGATCGGCGTAGCGCAGATAATACCAGCTCGAGCATACGAAGGTGTCGAGGGTGTCGGGATCGCGCAAAGCTTCTACGCCGCAGTTCGGACAGACCGTATGCATGAATTTTTCGTGCTTGGCTAGCGGGGATTTTCCGTCCGGCTTGAATTCCACGTCGTAGGGCAGGCGCACGGGAAGCTCCTCTTCGGGAACGGGCACCGCGCCGCACTGCGGGCAGTGGACGACGGGAATGGGCGCGCCCCAGTAACGCTGACGGGAGACCAGCCAGTCGCGCAGGCGGTAATTGACTTTTTTTCCGCCCTTGCCCAGCTTTGCGATGTGCGCGGCGATCGCGTCGCGCGCTTCTTCGCCGAAGAGCCCGTCGAACTCGATCGAGCCTACGACGATTCCGTCCTCGCAGAAGGGCAGTTCGGTTTCGCCGCCTTTCTTTTCGATCGTCTTGACGATGGGGAGTCCGTACTTGGTCGCGAACGCAAAGTCGCGTTCGTCGTGCGCGGGAACCGCCATCACGGCGCCCGTGCCGTAGCTTGCGAGCACATAGTCGGCAAGGTACACGGGAATTCTCTTTCCGTTGACTGGGTTTACGCAATAGGAGCCGGTGAACACGCCCGTCTTTTCGCGCGCGGTGGAGAGGCGGTCGATCTCGCTCGCCTTCGCCGCGTAGTCGATATATTCCTCCACCGCCTTTGCCTGCGCGGGGGTGGCGAGCTTGCGCGCGAGGGGGTGTTCGGGCGCGAGCACGACGTAGGATACGCCGAACACCGTATCGCAACGGGTGGTGTACACGCGGATCTTATCGCCCGATTCGCAATCGAATTCGATTTCGCAGCCCGTCGATTTTCCGATCCAGTTGCGCTGCATGGCTTTCGTCTTTTCGGGCCAGTCGATGTCGTCGAGCCCCGTCAGAAGCTCCTCGGCGTAATCGGTGATTTTAAAGAACCATTGGGTCAGATTCTTGCGCACGACCTGCGTGCCGCAGCGTTCGCACGCGCCTTCCTTGACCTGCTCGTTCGCAAGCACCGTACTGCAGGAAGGGCACCAGTTCACGGGCGCTTCCTTGCGGTAGGCGAGCCCGTGCTTGTAAAGCTGTAAAAACATCCACTGCGTCCACTTGTAGTAGTTCTCTTCGCAGGTCTTGACCTCCGCCGACCAGTCGAACATGGCGCCCATGGCGCGGAGCTGACCTTCCATCGTTTCGATGTTCTTTTCGGTGGAGTCCTTGGGGTGAACGCCCGTTTTAATCGCGTAATTTTCGGCGGGGAGTCCGAACGCGTCGAACCCCATGGGCTGGAACACGTTGTAGCCCTGCATTCTCTTGAAGCGCGCGAAGGAGTCGGTGGGACCGTAGTTGTACCAGTGCCCCACGTGGAGCTTCGCGCCCGACGGATAGGAAAACATTTCGAGCACATAATATTTGGGCTTCTTCGTATCCTTTTTGTCGAACTCGTTGAGCTTGCTCTTTTCCCAACGCGCCTGCCATTTCTTTTCTACCGATTTTGCGTCCATAATCTATGACCTCTTGAATAGCTTCCTATCATTTTACACCTTCGCCCGCGGAAAGTCAAGCAAAGCGAACGGAAAAGTACGCCGACCCCTATTCGGGCGGCGGGGAGGCAAGAATCTTTTTTGCCGTAAATAAAACGCAAAATGTAGCATACAATAACTACGTGGAAGAAATCAGCGTAACGGAGCAACGGGAAAGAAGTTCCTACATGATCTATTTGTATAACGTACTTTCGGAGAGCGTGCTGCGCGCGGGCGGGCGCGCGGAGCTTCGTTTCGGCGCGGGATGCACGAGCCTCGAAATGCTTCTTCCGCGCGGCGCGGAGCGGGTGCGCGAGCGGATCGCGGCGCAGGTGGGGGAAGTCATCGGGGTCGGCTATAAGTACGAGTTCCTGCGCCGGAAATTGCGCGTTTGCCTTTCCGCGCGGGAAAAGAAGCTGCTCTGCGCCGCGCTGATCGCCGCAGATTACGACGGCGACAAGGGGTACATCCGCCGCAAAATCGGGCGGAAAAACAAATATGCCGTGGACGGGATCTTCAATTTTCGCCTTGCCGCGCTGCGCGAAAAGTGGGAAAAGATCGTAAGCTACGTGCCCGAAGGGTTCGCTTCCTCCGATCTGAAAAAGTTTTGCGAATTCATGGTCGGCGAGAGCAAGAACAAAATCTATTTGCAGGGGAACACCGTATACGGCGAGAACTTTACCCCTCTGCGCCGCAGTCGGCTGATCGGCGAAGAGGACGCGGAAACGGAGATATTGCTCTCGGACGCGGGCTTCGTGTACTGCCTCGGCGATATCGAGGATTCGCTTGGCGATTTCCTGCAAAAATATTACGCCGAACGCGCGATTTTTTCCTGAAATTCGGCAAAAAAACTTTTCGAAAAATACTTGCGTTTTTTGGCTTTATATGGTAAAATGTAATTACTTAATCACTGTGAAGAGATTGAGAGCGGGTTTCCGCTCTCAAATTTCTTTATGCGGGGTTTTCAAATGGGAGGACAGCGTGAAAATAAAACCGATTGCCGAGATCGTCGCCTTTCTGGAACCGACGGCGCGCGAGACGGGAGTGGAGATCGTGGACGCGGAATGGAACGCGCGCGAAAATTCTCTTACCTTTTATATCGACGCGGAGGGCGGGGTGGATCTGAATCTGTGCGAAAAGTTTCACCGCGCGATCGACGCGCCGCTCGACGAGCTCGACCCGACCTTCGGCGCGCCCTATACGCTGAACTGTTCCTCGCCGGGGCTCGACCGCCCCTTTAAAACGGCGCGGGATTACGAACGGCATATCGGCGAAAAGATCGAAGTGCGTCTTTACGCGCCCTTCGAGGGGAGCAAGTATTACGAAGGGGAGCTTTTATCCTACGAAAACGGGAAGATCGCGCTCCGCACCGGGCAGGGCGAAAAGGTGATTCCGGAAGAAAAAACGGCGAAAGTCTGTTTGTATATCGAAGTCTGAAAAACAAAAGAATATCGTGAAATAGAATAAGGAGTGTTTATGGTTAACAAGGATTTCTTTGCGGCGCTTGCCGACTTGGAACGGGAAAAGGGAATCAGCGAACAGGTGTTTATCGAAGCGCATTCGAACGCGCTTGCTACCGCGTACAAGAAGCAGTATTTCGGAGACGCGGGCAACGTGGAAGTGCGCCTTAATCCGGAAAAGAACACGATCCGCTTTTTCCTCATTCAGACGGTCGTGGACGGCGACGAGCTGAACGACGGCGAGATTTATCTCGAGGACGCGCAGATGAAGAAAAAGACCGCCAAGGTGGGCGACGTGCTGACCGAGGAATTCGTACCCAAGGATTTTTCGAGAATCGCGGCGCAGACGGCGAAGCAGGTCATTCTGCAAAAAATCCACGAGACCGAGCGCGACAACACGCTTTCGGAATTCTCCGACAAGGAAGGGGAAATCCTGAGCGGGCTCGTGCGCAAGGTCGATATGAAGAACGTGTATATCGAACTCGGCAAGGGGCAGATCGAAGGGTTACTTCTGCCGCAGGATCAGGTTCCCGGCGAACGCTATAACGCGGGCGACAAGATTAAAGTGTACGTCAAGCGGGTGCGCTCGGGCGGGCGCAACGCGCAGGTCATGGTATCCCGTGCGGCGCCCGGTTTCGTCAAGCGCCTTTTCGAAGATGAGGTGCC
>JAETTR010000095.1 GCA_021768985.1 Bacillota bacterium | reverse complement strand
TACGCGATCGCCAACATGCACGCCATCACGGTGCGGCAGGACCCCGCGGAGCTTCGCCGCCGCACGCTGGAGCTTGCGGCGCTCTATATCGCCTGCGGACTCGATCCCGAGGGGTGCGCGCTGTACGTTCAGTCGCACGTGCCCGCGCACGCCGAGCTCGCCTGGGTGCTGAACACCTGCACCTACGTGGGCGAAATGGAGCGCATGACGCAGTTCAAGGATAAATCCTCGAAGCACGCCGATAATATCAACATGGGGCTGATGGACTACCCCGTGCTCATGGCGGCGGATATCCTGCTCTATCAGGCGGATCTCGTGCCCGTGGGGATCGATCAGAAGCAACACGTGGAGATCACGCGGGATATCGCGGCGCGCTTCAACAACCGCTACGGGGAGACTTTCCGTGTGCCCGAACCGCTCATTTTAAAGACGGGCGCGAAGGTCATGTCTTTGCAGGAACCGACGAAGAAGATGAGCAAGTCCGACGAGAACGTAAACGCTTCCGTCTACCTTTCCGACGACCGCGACACGGTGATCCGCAAGTTCAAACGCGCGGTCACCGACAGCGAAAACCTCGTCGCCGCGCGGGAGGATAAACCGGGCATTACCAATCTTTTGACGATCTATTCCGCGTTCAAGGGCTGTTCGGTCGAAGAAGCGGAAAAGGAATTTTCGGGAAGCGGCTACGGCGATTTCAAGCTCGCCGTGGGCGAAACGGTGGCGGACGTGCTCGCGCCCGTACAGGCGGAACAGAAGCGTTTGCTCGCCGACAAGGGCTATCTTGCGGGCGTGTTGCAATCGGGCGCGGAACGCGCTTTCAAGGCTTCGCGCAAGACGCTTTCCAAGGTTTACCGCAAAATCGGCTTCTATCAGGGAGAATAAGGGTGTTCGGCTACGTAAAGTACGATTTCGTCAATCTCCGGATCAAAGACCTCATGCTGTATAAAGCCATGTACTGCGGGCTGTGCAAGGGGATCGCGCGGTCGTGCGGACAGGCGGCGCGGATCGGGCTGACCTACGACGTTACCTTTTTATCGGTGCTGTTGCATAATATTACGGCTACGGACGTTCGGGTGGAGAAGCAGAACTGTTTCGAGCACCGCATCAAAAAACGCCCGATCGCCGCGGTAGACGAATTGACCGAAGAACTCGGCGCGCTGAATACCGTGCTCGTCTACTACAAGCTCACCGACGATATACTCGATAAAAAGCGGGGCAGGTCGCGGCGGGTATGGTTCAAAAAGGGCTATAAACGTTCGAAAAAGAGATATCCCGAGCTCGTGCAGATCGTCGAGAATTATATGAAGGAACAGGCGAAAGCGGAAAAAGCGAAATCGTCCTCGCCCGATATGGCTGCGGACCCTTCCGCCTGCATGATGCAGACTCTTTCGCGGCATTTCCTGAAGGAGAAAGCGAGCCCTTCCACCGACCGGCTTTTCTACGCGCTCGGCAAATGGGTGTATCTGATCGACGCGCTCGACGACTACGAAAAGGATCTGAAAAAGAAAAACTACAATCCGTTCGTGCTCGCCTACGGGTGCAAGACGCGGGCGGAGCTCATGGAACGGTTCGGCGAGGACGTCGCGTTCCTGTTCGATACGACCTTTTACGATATGCGCGAAGGCATGAGCGGCGTAAAATTTTATTTCAATCGGGAGCTTACGGACAACGTGATTCTGCGCGGGCTTCCCGCCGAAACGGAACGGGTGTTCAAGGGCGCGCCGCCGCAGAAGATGAGCGGAAAATTGTGATAGAAAACATATGAGAAATCTGTTTGAAAACGGGGAAAGCGGGGAACGGTTCGTCGAGGTCTGGGCGCTTTTGAACGGAGATTATCCCGACGAAAAGGCGTTGGACGAAGCGCAGAAGCTACTCGACGGCGTGAAGGAGAAGGACGCCGAATGGCATTACGTGCAGGCGGCGGTCGATTTTTACAAACGCTTTTATTACGATTGCAGAAAGCGTTTAAAGAAGGCGATCAGGCTCGATCCCGAAAACGGAAAATACCGCGCCGCGCTCGCCGAGCTCGAAGAGACGGTAAAGAGCGCGAAAGAGGCGGGCAAACCGTTGCCCGAGGGCAAATGGGACGGCTGCGCCGAGGGCTGTTGCGAGGCGTGTTGCGAATCGCTGTGCTGAGTTTGAAAAAACGGGCACGGAAAGAATTATCATATAAGAGGAATTTATGAGCAGAGAAAATTACGAAATTTTACAGGTGGAAGAAACGGCGACCGACGAGGAAGTGACGGCTTCCTACGAGCGGTTGAAGGCGCAGTATAACGAGGACAAGTGGAAGGACGGCGAAGAGGGCAACCACGCCGCCCGCATGCTCGGCAAGCTCGAAGCCGCCTATTCCGAGATCATGAACGAACGCAAAGAAACACGGCAGAACACGAGCGGCGCGAGCGCGTACGAAGAGGTTTCGGACTGCATCCGCCGCGGCGATATCGCCCGCGCGCAACAGCTCCTCGACAACTTCAACGAGCGGAGCGCCGAGTGGCACTATCTGCAATCGGTCGTATTCTTCAAAAAGAACTGGATGAACGAGAGCAAGAAACAGCTCGAAATCGCCATGCAGATGGACGGCGGCAATCCCAAATACCGCGACGCTTACGAAAAGCTGAAAGCCCGCGCGGATTACAAACAGCAGACGGGCGGTTCGCCGAACGCGCCCAACGCGCAGACGGACGACGAGCAGATGGGCGGCAACTGGTGCGTGAACTGCGCGAACATGTGCTATACCTTCCTTTGCGTAAACTGTCTTTTCAATCTCTGCTGTAATTGCCATTAAGGGGTTATGAAGAAACCGTCGAGATCTTACGAAATCGCTCTGTCCGCCATTGCGTGCGCGTTCGCCGCGATCTGCCTGACCGTGGGCTCTTACGTGGATACGCTGTTGGCGGCGGGGTATATCCTTGCAACGTTCGCGCTGATGCTTCCGCTCGCCAAAGACTTCGTCTGGGGGGGCGCGCTTGCGTTCGTCGCGGCGTCGTTGCTTGCGTTTTTATTCAACATCGGCGGGATTTTGAAGCTCGTACCCTTTATCATGTTCCTGGGGATTCACCCCGTATTGAACTTTCTGCAAAAAAAATACGTTCACAAAAAACCGTTGCACGCGCTCGCGTTCCTTGCGAAAGCGGCGTGGTTCGACGGAATGCTTTGCTTTTTCTGGTTCGTGCTCGCCGTGCCTGTTTTCGGCGTGAACGAACTTTCCTTTTACCCCGCGATCGAAAAATATATCTGGTATCTCATCTTCTTCGGCGGAACCGCGGTGTTTGCCGCGTACGATTATATGATATTTCTCTGCCAGCGTTCCATGAACGCGATTGTCAGACGGCTGAGGAGGTAAACCGTGGAAAAGAACGAAATTTTTACGGCTGTGTGCGAAGCGCTCGGTTCGAACGGCGAGGGGATCGTGCGCAAGGACGGCGTCACGTACTTCGTGCCCTTTCTGCTTGCGGGCGAGCGGGCGCGGATCAGGGTGTTAAAGCAGAAGGGCAGGATCGGCTACGGGAAGATCGAAGAGCTCGTCACCCCCGCCGAGGAGCGCGTGCGCCCCAAATGCCCCGTGTTCGGGCGTTGCGGCGGGTGCCGTTTGCAGCACCTGCGCTACCGCGATCAGTTAAAATTCAAAACCGCGCTCGTGCGGGATACGCTGCGTAAAATCGGCGGCGTGGAGTTTCCCGTCAACGATTGCGAACGGAGCGATCGGGAATACGGTTACCGTAATAAACTGCAACTTCCGATCGGGCGCAGAAACGGTGAAAACGCGATCGGATTTTACGCCGAACGCTCGCACAGAATCGTGAAAACGGACTGCTGTCCCATTCACCCCGATTGGTCGGAGGCGCTGATCAAGTCGCTGTATACGTTTATGGAAACGTGCGGACTCGAAGGCTACGACGACGAAACGGGCGAGGGTCAGCTTCGGCACATCGTGGTCAGGGAGCTGAAGGGAAAATTTCTCGTGACCCTCGTGTCCGCCGTGCCCGAAATCAAGGGGATCGATTATCTGCTCTTTTTGCTCGATTCCGTCTTTCCCGAATACAGCTTCTATCTTAATTATAACGAGAAAAGGACGAACGTGGTGTTCGGCGAGCAGTTTACTTTGCTGAAAGGAAAGGGACTTTACGAGTGCACCGAGAACGGCGTCACGTTCGAGGCGGGCGCGAGCACCTTCGTGCAGGTGAACGAGGGGGTGCGCGGGAAATTGTACGAGCGCGCGCTTTCGCTTGTGGACGCGGGCGAAACGGTGATCGACTGTTACGCGGGCGGGGGATTGCTCACCGCCATGTTCGCGAAGAAATGCGGCAAGGCGTACGGGATCGAGATCGTGCCCGAAGCGAGCGCCTGCGCCGACCGCGTCAAGGAGTGCAACGGGCTTGCGGAGAGCATGACGAACGTCTGCGGCAGGGTGGAGGACTACCTCGGCGAAATTCTTTCGCGCGAACCGAACGCGACCGTTGTGCTCGATCCGCCGCGCGCGGGCGCGGACCGGAACGTGCTCCGTGAGATCATTGCGCGGAAGATCAAAAAAGTGATTATGATCTCGTGCGATCCCGCAACGCTGGCGCGCGATCTGGGAATTTTAACGGGCGGGCTTACGGAAACGGCGGGCGGAGAGCTGATCAAGAGCGACCCTGCGAACGGGAGCTACGCGTTAACGCTGATTCAACCGTTCGATATGTTTCCTCAAACAAGACATACGGAAACGCTCGCCTGCCTTGTGCGGAAAGCGGACTGAAAGAAAAAGACGAACCAAGCCGAGATCGGCGGTTCGTTTTTTTGTTGCGGAAAAGGGCTTGTACCTTTTTAACGCATTGCTTTTTAATTCTCGCGGTCAAATAAGCAATCTAACGTATCGAGTTTAAAAAATTTTACCATTTTAAGCGCTTTCTCCAAGGAAGGTAAACATTTTCCGTGGTACCAATCGTCAATGCGATTGATCGCAATTTCGGATTTTATGCTGAACATGTAACGCGACAAATTCGCACCCTTTAATAATTCTCGGAAGCGTTGCGAAAAGGGAGGCGTTTTATGAAAAGTCGTATGTTCGGGATACGGGATTAAGCCCAACAGATAATCAATCGAATAGGAATAAGCGTCTGCAATTTTTATTAAGTTCGATAATTTCGGAATACACTCTTTTCTGAAATACCGGTATACTTCGGAAGAAGCAATTTTCGTAGCCGCAGAAAATTCTTCTATCGTTAAATTTTTCTCTTGAAACAGTTCCGTGAAATGATCGACGCAATTCGACAAATAATCCATAAATTTATTTCTGATTTAAAAAACGTTATTTTTCGCGACCCAAAAGGTAATCGATACTACAACCGAAAAACTTTTTTAATTTGATCAAGGATTCCACGGTAGGTTTTGCTTTCCCGTGGAGCCAACGGTACGTCAACGAAGAAGAAATCTTCAAATCATTCCGCAAATTCGCTTCGTTCTTATTATTTTCTTTTAAACATTTGCGCAAACAAATATCAAACGGTTGAACGGGCGCAAGCTTGGTATCCCGCGGAAACTCTATGAATCCGAGCAGGTAATCGGCGGAACAGTGGAAATATTCGATCAACGCATAAAATACTTCCGAGGACGGA
>JAETTR010000094.1 GCA_021768985.1 Bacillota bacterium | reverse complement strand
GAGCGTCTTTACCGCCACGCACGACCGCGCGGGTTTCTCGGAAAAATATTTCCCGTACACGCCGTTGAACGCCGCAAAGTCGTTCATGTCCGCAAGGAAGCAGGTCGTTTTTACCGCCTTTCCCAAAGAGGAGCCCGCCGCTTCGAGCACGGCTTTCAGGTTTTGGCAGATTCGCTCCGTCTGCGCTTCGATTCCGCCCGAAACGATTTCGCCCGTTTTGGGATCAAGCGCGATCTGCCCCGAGGTGAATACGAGTCCGTTTGCCGTGACCGCCTGCGAGTAAGGTCCGATCGCCGCGGGCGCGTGTTCCGTGTGTCCTTTTTTCATGGTAATATCTCCTTATATGTTCTTTGATATCGTCATGCTTCGATGTGGAAGCCCGCGTCCGTCAACGCGCGTTTGATCTGCCGAATGTGTTCGAAGTTCTTCGTTTCCATATCGATCCGCAGGAAACAGCCGATTACGGCGCTGCCCGCCTGCGCGTGTTCGTGGTGGACTCCCGTTACGTTCGCGCCGCAGTTCGCGATAATCTGCGAAACCTCCACGAGCTGACCGGGCTTGTCGAGCAGTTCGATATTCAGCGTAAACATGCGCCCGCTCATAATCAGTCCGCGCGTCACGACGCGGTTCATAATCGTCACGTCGATATTTCCGCCCGAGATCAGACAGCAAACCTTTTTGCCCTTCAATTCGGGGAGTTTACCGGAAAGAACGGCGGCGAGCGGGGTTGCGCCCGCGCCTTCGGCAACGATTTTTTCCTTTTCGATCAAGGCGAGAATGGCGGTGGCGATTTCGTCGTCGCTCACCGTAACCACGCCGTTTACGTATTTTTTACAGTAATCGAAGGTATGAACGCCGGGTTGCTTTACGGCAATGCCGTCGGCGATCGTCGCAACGGCGGGGAGCGCTTCGATCTTGCCGTCGCGCAGGGAATTGAGCATACTCGGCGCGCCCGCCGCCTGTACGCCGTAAACTTTGATTTTCGGGTTTACCGCCTTCACGGCGAACGCCACGCCTGAAATAAGCCCGCCGCCCCCGATGGGAACGACGATCGCGTCCGCGTCCACAAGCTGCGAGAGAATTTCGAGCCCGATCGTGCCCTGTCCCGCGATCACGTCTTCGTCGTCGAAGGGGTGAATGAAGGTGTAGCCGTGCTCCTTTTGCAGTTCGAGCGCGCGCTTGTAAGCGTCGTCGTACACGCCGGGCACCAGACAGATATCCGCTCCGTAGCCGCGCGTCGCTTCCACTTTGGAGATGGGCGCGCCTTCGGGCAGACAGATGAGCGAAGAGATGCCGTTCTTTTTTGCGGCGAGCGCGACGCCCTGCGCGTGATTGCCCGCCGAGCAGGCGATCACCCCCCGTTTCTTCTCCTCGGGGGAGAGCTTCGAAATTTTATAATACGCGCCGCGGATTTTAAAAGAACCCGTTTTTTGCAGATTTTCCGTTTTCAGATACAGCTCGTATTCGTCCGAAAGCTTGCTTGCGCGGATTACATCCGTCTTATAGATGGCGTTCGCAAGCGTTTTTTGCGCGTCTTTGATTTTTTCGAGTGTCAGCATGGCAGGGTTCCTTCAAGATAGATTGGTTCTATTATAAACATTCCCGTCGTTTTTGTCAAACGGCGGGAAGAGATTTGCGGAGAATAATATAAACCCGCCGCAGACAAATCCTGCGGCGGGCTGGTCGAGGCGACGAGATTTGAACTCACGACCTCTTGGTCCCGAACCAAGCGCGCTACCAAGCTGCGCTACGCCTCGAAGCATGTATTATTATATCAAACGCAAATTTGTTTTGCAAGCTTTTTTGAATCGATTTCGGAAATTGCTTTGCATATTTATTCGATACGTTGATTCGTCGATGAAATCTTTTAAAAAGATTCTCAATATATTTAAAATCGATATAAGGGAGCGGCAATCCTTGTTATAATAGCTTCGCATGGTCTATGCGAAAGAGGAACTTTGGTTGTAATGCAATACGTTGAAATTATCATGATGATTCTCGGGGGCATGGGTACGTTCTTGATGGGAATGAAAATTCTCTCGGAGAATCTGACGCGGCTCGCGCACAGCAAACTCAAAAACCTGCTCAACAAAACTTCCAACAACCGCTTTGCGGGGGTGGGGATCGGCGCGGTCGTGACGATTATCGGGCAGAGCTCGGCGTTTACCACGGTTATGGTCGTCGGACTTGTAAACGCGGGGATCATGACGCTGTTTCAGGCAACCACGATTATTATGGGCGCGAACATCGGTACGACGCTCACCGCCTGGGTGCTTTCCCTCGGCGGGTTCGACGTAACCACCTTCTTCCTCTGTCTTGCGGCGGTCGGCGTGTTCATGACGATGTTCTCTAAGAAGGACAAAGTAAAATCGGTCGGACTCGCGGTTGCCGCGCTCGGACTCATATTCGTAGGGCTCGACTTTATGTCGGGCGCGTTCGACGAAGTAAAATACCCCGAAATTTTCGCTTCCATAAAGGGCTTGCTCGAAAAGATCAACAATCCTTTTCTTCTGCTCGTCATGGGCATTGCGATCACCGCGCTCGTGCAGTCCTCCACGGCGGTTACGGCAATCGTGCTCGAAATGTCGCTTGCAGGGCTCGCGGTCGGCGGGGGCGGCAACGCCGTATACTTTATTATAATAGGTTCGAACATCGGTACCTGCGTGACCGCGCTCATCTCTTCGCTCGGGGCGAGCCCCAACGCGAAGCGTGCGGCGGTCATTCACTTCCTGTTCAACTTCTTCGGCGCGATTATCTTTACGGTGATTCTGCTTTGCTGGCGCGGGTTTGCGAATACCGTTCTCGTCACGCTCTTTCCGAGCAATCCCGCCATGCAGATTGCAATGTTCCATACCTTGTTCAATCTGATCTGTACGCTGATTTTCCTGCCGTTCGTCAACGTTTTCGTCAAGCTTGCCAATCTGATGGTGCGCGAGAAGAAAACCGCGGAGGAGAAAGCGCCGGAAGGAATCGTTTCCGAACTCGACGAGCGCTTGCTTCGTTCGCCCTCCGTCGCGCTCGGGCATATCTATCAGGAAACGGGTAAGATGTTCTCCTACGCCATGGATACGCTGAACGGCGCGGTGGAGGCGTTCCTCAACAAAGACGAATCGGAGAAAGAGAAGGTGCTCGAACACAATCTCGAGCTTGCCGCCGCCAATCAAAAGACGGTGGAATCGCTGATCAAAATTTCTGCGTCCTCACTCCTGCTCGAAGAGGAAAAGACGGTTTCGAGTCTGCATTACGTCTTGAACGATATCGTGCGTATCGGCGAGCTTGCCGACAACGTGACCAAATATACCACCCATTACGTGCACGACAATCTCGTGTTCTCGAACGAGTTCCTCGATGCAACGAAGGAGATGCACGAAAAGATCAAGGCGCTCTACGTGCTTTCGCTTGCGACCTTCCTGTATAACGACTTCGCGCGGCTTGCCGAGGTGGACGCGCTCGAGGACGAAATCGATAAGGAACGGCGCGCGCTCGTCAATACGCATATCGCGCGGCTGAACGAGGGCAAGTGCCAGCCGGGCAGCTCGAGCGTGTTTATCAACCTCGTCGGCAACCTCGAACGCGCCGCCGACCATATCACCTTTATCGCGCATTCGATTGAAAGAAAGTAAATTTTACGGCGGAGAACGCTCCGCCTGAACTTATTTTGAAGGATTTGTGGAGAGAATTATGAAGATAACGTTGACGCAGACGGATAAGATCCCCGTAAAGCCGGGGGGAGTCGGGCTCTTTTTCGAGGACGTGAACTACGCGCTCGACGGCGGGTTGTACGCGGAACTGCTCGAAAACAGAAATTTCGAAGCCAAGGACGCGCACGGCGAATGGGATCGTTATATCGTGGACGACGACGGCGGGTACGCCTGGTCGGCTTATCCCGCGGGCGCGGAAGTCGGCATGAAGGTGAAAACGGACCGCCCGCTCTTTCCCGAGAACCCGCACTATATGCGGCTGACCGTGCAGGAACCGAACACGGGCATGAAGAACAAGGCGTACGACGGCGTGTTTTTAAAAGCGAAAACGGAGTATAAGTGCTCCTTTTACGCCCGCTCTTACGACTATAAGGGGGCGGTGCGCGTGGGCGTGTATCGGAACGGCGCGCCCCTGTTCGAAAAGAAATTGAAATTAAAGGCGGACGGCAAGTGGAGAAGATACGCCTTCCGCGTAAAGAATAAGACGGAAGCGGACGCCGCGGACTTTTGCGTCACTATGACGAAGGCGGGCGCAATCCATCTGGACGCATTTTCGCTCATGCCCGCGAACGCCGTACTCGGCGTGTTCCGCCGCGATCTCGTCGAGCTGATGAAGGAGATGAAGCCCGGCTTTCTGCGTTTTCCCGGCGGGTGCGTGGTGGAGGGGAACAACCTCGCCAACCGCTATCTGTGGAAGAATTCGATCGGACAGCGGGAACGGCGCAAGTATAACTGGAACCGTTGGGCGGTGCACGCGACCTGCCCCGAAAACAATTTCCGATCCGATTATTCTCATTACGGGCAGTCGCTCGGGCTCGGCTATTACGAGTATTTCCTTCTCGCGGAGTACCTCGGCGCAAAGCCGCTCCCCGTCGTCAGCGTAGGGATCGCCTGTCAGTATATGTCCACCGAGTTCGTACCCGTAAACAGTGACGAGCTGGAAACGTATATCCAGGAAGCCCTCGACGTGGTGGAGTTCGCCAACGGCGGCGCGGACACCGTTTGGGGCAGGGTGCGCGCGGAAATGGGGCATCCGGAACCCTTCGGACTCGAATACCTCGGCGTCGGCAACGAGCAGTGGGAAACGGAAACGACGAAAGAGCGCAAGGGGAACGAGTTCTACAAGCGGTTCGAGCTCTTCGAAAAGCGCATTCACGAGAAGTATCCCGATTTGAAGATCGTCGGCACGGTGGGTCCGACCGTCGATTCCGAATCGCACAAGAGCGCGTGGAAATGGACGCGCGATAATTTGAAGAAAAACCCGAATTTTGTATACTGTTCGGACGAGCATTTCTACGTTTCGCCCGAGTGGCTGTATAAGAACGTGAACGTCTACGACAAATACCCGCGCGACGGCGGGCTTGTCTATGCGGGCGAGTACGCGGCGCATGTGCCCGGTTCGGGTTGCGCGCTCTTCAACGCCCCGCAGGCGAACGTGTGGGAGGGCGCGCTTGCCGAAGCCGCCTTCATGACGGGCATGGAGCGCAACGCCGACGTCGTGATCATGAAGTCGTACGCACCGCTGTTCGCGCGGCTCGGGTATACGCAGTGGAGCCCCGATCTCATTTGGTTCAACGGCAAAACGGCGTACGGCTCGCCGAGCTACTACGTTCAGCTGTTGTACAGTCTGTACACGGGGGATTATTCCCTGAAAGCGGCGGCGGACGAAAAGAAGATTTACGTTTCGGCGACCGAGCGCGAGGCGTTCACGTACGTAAAGGCGGTGAACGCGGGCGGGACGGCGGTCGAAGCGGAAGTGGAAGGGGATTACGATTTCGGATCGCTCACCCGCATCGTGCGGCTGAGCGGCGCGCTCTCCGACTACAACACGGCGGAGGAGCCCTTGAAAATCTCGCCCGAAGAGGTCGCGCCCACGCAACCCCGCACGCTCACCCTTGCGCCGCACA
>JAETTR010000093.1 GCA_021768985.1 Bacillota bacterium | reverse complement strand
CGACGTGATCGAGGACACGAGCGCGACGGCGGAGGATATCCGCCGCGAGTTCGGCGAAGAGGTGCTCACCCTCGTGGAAGGGGTGACCAAGCTCGATAAAATCGTATTCAAATCGCAGGAGGAAGAGGAGGCGGAGAACTTCCGCAAAATCTTCATCGCCATGGCGAAGGACATCCGCGTGATCATCATCAAGCTCGCCGACCGCCTGCACAACATGCGCTCCTTAAACTATCTTTCCAAGGAGCGTCAGCAGAAGATGGCGCGCGAAACCCTCGACATATACACCCCGATCGCGGGCAGGCTGGGTATCTCGCAAATCAAGTGCGAATTGGAGGATCTGTGCCTGAAATATCTCGATCCCGCCGCCTTCGAATTTCTCGTGGAAAATATTCACCAGAAGCTCGAGGAACGCAACCGTTTCGTCGATTTCGTCGTCGAGGAGATCAACGGCATTCTGACCGAATCGGGGATCCACGGCGAGGTATTCGGCAGACCCAAGCATTTTTACTCCATCTATAAAAAGATGAAGGAGAAGCACAAGACTTTAGAACAGATTTACGATCTGACGGCGGTGCGGGTAATCGTCGGTACGGTGGACGAGTGCTACGAGGTGCTCGGAAAAATCCATAAAAAATGGAAGCCCGTGCCCATGCGCATCAAGGACTATATCGCAACCCCCAAGCCCAACCTGTATCAGTCGTTGCACACCACGGTCGTCACCAACTTCGGGCAACCCTTCGAAATTCAGATCCGTACGGAAGAAATGCACCGCACGGCGGAATACGGTATCGCGGCGCACTGGAAGTACACGGAGCAGCGGGATAACGAACCGACGCTCGACCAGCGCATCGCCTGGATTCGCGAGGTCATGGAAGTGCAGGGCGGGTTTCAGGACTCGAAGGAATTTCTGGACACGGACAAGGGGGAGCTGTACAGCCCCGAGCTGCTCGTGTTCACGCCGCACAGCAAAGTTATCTCCCTGCCCGCGGGGGCGACCCCCGTAGACTTCGCCTACGCCATTCACTCGGAGGTCGGCAACAAGTGCACGGGCGCGAAGGTGAACGGAAAGATCGTGCCTCTGAACTCGCAGTTGGAGCTCGGCGACGTGGTGGAAATCATCACTTCGCCCAACAGCAAAGGACCCTCGCGCGACTGGCTGAAATTCATCAAATCATCGTCCGCGCGGGCGAAGATCAAATCCTTCTATCGTAAGGAGATGAAGGAGGAGAATATCCGCCTCGGCAAGAGCATGCTCGAAGAAGCCGCCAAACGCCGCGGCTATTCCCTCTCGCAGATATTAACCTCCGAAAGCTTTAAGGTGATTTCGGAAAAGCTCTCCTTCGATACGCCCGACGAAATGTTTTCCGCGCTCGGCTACGGCGCGATCACCATCAACCAGATCATTTTCAAGCTGATGGACTACTACCGCAAGGAAGTTCCCCAGCCGCTGAACATCGCGCAACAGCCCTTCAAGCGGAGCATCAAAGGCTCGGTTACCATTAAGGGCACGACGGGGTTGCTCGTCTCCTTTGCGGGGTGCTGTTCGCCCGTGCCCGGCGACGATATCATCGGGTTCGTCACCCGCGGGCGGGGGATCGTCGTGCACCGCAAGGATTGCCCTAATTTAAAGGGCGCGGACGAGGGCAGACTGCAACCCGCCGAGTGGGTGGAGGACGAACCGGGCGCGCGCTTCAAGGCGGCGGTCGTCGTGACGGCGGACGATCAGGGTTCGGCGCTCTCCGCGATCTCGGGCAGCGTTGCGGAAATGAAGCTCGAAATCACTTCGATCAACGGCAGGTACGACAAAAACGGACTCGCGATCGTGGACGTGACGGTTTCGCTCACCAACCGCCACGACGTGGAAATTTTAATCAACAAAATCAAATCCCACGCCAAAATCGTGGACGTGAGAAGAACGGCGAACTGAAATAATTTCACGGTATTTATTATGACGGTATATAAAATTTATCCGAAAGGGTTTGCGGCGAACAGCTATCTTCTGACCGCCGACGGAAGGACCGCCGTGTGCGTCGATCCGGCGCAGCCGCGTATCTTGCGGGAGGCGGAGTCGCGCGGACTCGCCGTCAGATACGTTTTGCTGACGCACGGGCATTTCGATCATATCGGCGGGTGCGCGGCGTTGCAGGCGGCGGGCGCGCAGATCGGCTGTCTTGCCGCAGAAAAGCCGCTCGCGCTCGGCAGGGACAACATGGCGGAAGAATTCGGCTTCGGCGAAGTGCCGCCCTTTTCAATCGGGTTTACCTTTCAAGACGGCGATACGCTCGATTTATGCGGGATCGGAATTTCGGTGATCGCAACGCCCGGACACACGGCGGGCGGGGCGTGCTTTCTGGCGGAGAAGCATCTGTTTACGGGGGATACGCTGTTCGAGGGCGGCGCGGGCAGAACCGACCTTCCCACGGGCAGCGGCGCCGCGCTCGGGGAGAGCTTGCGCAAGCTGTTCGCGCTTGACGGGGATTACGCGGTTTATACGGGGCACGGAGAGGACACGACGATTCGGAACGAACGCAGGTATTATCAATGGTAACTTCTACTTTACAATGGTTGGAGCCGGAGCTCATGGACGTCGTGCGGCTGTTTTCGGCGGAGGATCTGGAAATTGCGCACGAGTTCGACGGCGAGGGCGCCTATTTTTGCAACACCTTCCGCATCGGCGTGCAGGAATATGTCTATCGGGATACGTCGCTCGCGCCGATTGCCTATAAGAGTCTGATCAAACGCACGGCGAAGCTGTCGCTCTATAAATTGTTGAGCGAGTTCTACCGCAAAAAACTTCCGTGGGGATCGCTCACGGGCATTCGCCCCACGCGGCTCGCCTATCAGGAATTGGAATGGGCGGAGGATTTCGCTCCGCTCTTTCGGGAGCTCGGCGTAAGCGAGGAGAATATCGGGCTCGTGAAAAGGGTGATCGCGGGTCAGCGCGGAATTTATTCGCGGAAAGACGGGAATTGCGATCTGTTCGTTTCCCTGCCTTTTTGCCCGACCAAGTGCGTGTATTGTTCCTTTGTCACCGCGCCGATCGAAAAAACGCGGCAATATCTGCCCGACTATCTCGCGGCGTTGCGGGCGGAGCTTGTTGCCGCGAAACCGCTGATTAAAAATCTGCGTTCGGTCTACGTGGGCGGGGGAACTCCCTTCGCGCTCTCGGCGGCGGAGCTGAAAGAGGTGTTCGAGGCGATCGCGCCGCTTCGGAATAACGGGTGCGAATTTACGGTGGAGGCGGGCAGACCGGACGTGTTCACCGAAGAGAAGTTACGGCTTTGCAAGGACTACGGCGTCACCCGCATCTGCATCAACGCGCAGAGCTTTTCCGACCGCACCCTCCGCGCGATCGGCAGAAGCCATACGGCGGCGCAGGTGGAAGAGGCGTTCGCGCTCGCCGCGCCCTACAATTTTACGGTCAACTGCGATCTGATCGCGGGGCTCACGGGGGAGAGCGCGGAAGAATTCTATGCGAGCGTGGAGAAGGCGATTTCGCTGAAACCCGAAAACATTACCGTGCACACGCTGTGTCTGAAAAAGGGCTCCCGCCTGAAAGAAGAGGTCGCCGCGCTGGGCGACGGCGATCTGCCCGATATGATCGCCTATTCCCGCAGGGCGCTGACGGAAGCGGGGTACGAGCCCTATTACCTGTACCGGCAGAAGTACATGGCGGGCGCGCACGAGAACGTGGGCTGGACGAAGCCCGGATTCGCTTCGGTCTACAACGTCGACGTCATGGAAGAATCGGCGGACAACCTCGCCGTGGGCGCGAACGCGATCACGAAAAAAATCTTTACGGGAGAGGGCAGAATCGAACGGATCGGCTCGCCCAAGGACATTCCGACCTATCTGAACAAAGTGCGGGCGTTGATCGAAGAAAAGAACGCGCTGTTTGAATCGTGAAAGAAATTTCACCCGCAACCGCCTGAAACCGCTTGACGGATTCGCTTTTAACGGGTAAAATAAAAGAGTATCAGCTAATTTTTGGAGGCTCTCCGGTGAAAAAGAATTTACTGCGCCGCATTACTGCTCTTACTTCGTCCGCTCTGCTCTGCGCGGGCGCGTGCGTTTTGTTCGCGGGCTGTACGACGAACAATCCCGAAGTGAGGATTACCTATACCTTTAACGGAAAGGATTACGAGGTGGATTACAAGCTTTCCCGTCTCGACGCGCCCAAGACGGTGACGCACTTCCTCGAGCTTGCGGACGCGGGGTTCTACGACGGCACCTGCGTGCACGACTACGACGGCACCTATTATTACATGGGCGGCTATAAGCTCGACGAAACGGACGGCGCGACGGACATCGAACCGATCGATTATTTTTCCGTCGTGAAATCGCTTGAAACGGAGAAGTTTCAATTCACGCAGTCGGTCTGGAAGAACGACGCCGACAGAACGCCCTTATACACTGTATACGGCGAGTTCGACGCGAACGGCAACTATCCGCAGAACGGGCGGGAGTTCGCGCACGAAAAGGGCGCGCTCGTGATGTATTATACCGACAAGGGAAACTTCAACGAGCGGGTAACGACCGAGCGCAACGACGGCGGAAAGGGGAACGGCGGAAACAAGTACGACAGCAACAAGTACTATAAATACAACAGCGCGACTTCCCTCTTTTACACCTACACGGGCGAGCGGCTCTCCACCAAGGAGCAGAATTACAGTGTGTTCGGCAAGGCGAAGAATTACGCGGATCAGTTCCAGCCCCTCGTGGACGCGATCAACGAATTTATCGAAGAGAGAACGGACGCGGAGAGCGGCGAGGAGACCTATTCCTTCACGACCGAAAAGCACGTCGCCAACGTAAACGAGTACGAGCATGCGGGCGATCCCGATTTCGAGGACCTCTACAAGAGCGACGTGGAAGCGACCTACAAGGTTCCGCTCGACAAACCGATCGTCATCAAATCGGTGAAAGTCACCAAGTATTGAGAAAAATTCAAGCGGTATCCGCCCGCCCTCGTCAAAAGGGCGGGCGTCCTTTTTTCGCGAAAAATAAATTGCGAAAGGCTTGTAAAATGTTTTGACAAGCGCGCGGAAATGTGTTATTCTTATACAGTCGTACGCGAGGAATTGCGCTCTCCACGCATCTCTTGGCGCCACGCGTAAAATTCCATAGGAGGATAAACGCAAATGGAAAAGCAGGAAATCATCAAGAAGTTCGCTTCCCACGAAGGGGATACCGGTTCGCCCGAGGTGCAGATCGCGCTCTTAACCGAACGCATCAACCACCTGAACGAGCATCTTGCCGTTCACAAGCAGGACAACCACTCCCGCCGCGGACTGTTGAAGATGGTCGGTAAGCGCCGCGCGCTTCTCGATTATCTGAAATCCACGGATATCGAGCGTTACAGAAACGTCGTCGCGGAACTCGGACTGAGAAAGTAAGGCACTTGAAAGAGCGGCTTTTTTTGCCGCTCTTTTAATTGTAAAATCCCGCATGGCTGGCTCTTTGCCGTCACGGGGCGGCGGGGCTAAGAAATCTGGGAAAGGAGAAAAGAGAAAATGAACTATCAGGAATTAAGATTATCAGTCGGCGGCAGAGAGGTCGTAGTCGAAACGGGCAAATACGCTGAACAGGAGAACTGCGGGTGCGTCGTGC
>JAETTR010000092.1 GCA_021768985.1 Bacillota bacterium | reverse complement strand
ACGGGATAAATTTCCCTCTCACGCGGTCGGCGTTGGGTTGGAGCGCGATCACGCACGAAGGCACCGCGGCGACGAGCGTTTCGAACAGAAGCATGTTGTTCGTTTTGAAGAAGTACTGCGAGCCGACCGCAAAGCAGAAGACGGCGAGCAGGGTCGTGAAGAGCGTTTTCATGATATACAGCGAAGCGCTCGATTTGATGTTGTTGATGACCCGCCGCCCCTCGTACACGACGGAGGGGAGATTGAGGAAGTTGTTGTCCATCAGCACGAGGTGCGAAACGTTGCGCGCCGCTTCGCTTCCCGAGGCGACGGAGATCGCGCAGTCCGCTTCCTTTAAGGCGAGAATGTCGTTGACGCCGTCGCCCGTCATGGCGACGGTGTTGCCCTGTTTCTTGATCGTGCGCACCAGAATCGCCTTTTGCTCGGGCGTGACCCGTCCGAATACGGTGTACTGGTTGGCAACGTTCTCCACTTCGATGTCGGTGAGTCCGTCGAGGGAGATATACTGCCCCGCGTGCTTCACGCCGACGCGCCGCGCCACTTCCGAAACGGTGACGGGGTTGTCGCCCGAAATGATTTTGATGTCCACTTCGTTGTCGCGGAACCACTTGATCGTTTCGATCGCGTCGCTGCGGATATTGTCCGCCAGCGTGATGATCGCGGCGGGACGGAACAGAGAGGGGAGCCTTCCGCCCGAAATCTGATTGGGCGAATAGGCGATCAGGAGCACGCGAAGTCCCGATTGCGCGTACTGTTTTACGATCTTTTCGATCTTCGGCGGCATGGGGCGGAGTACGAACTCGGGCGCGCCCATCGCGTAAGTGCCGAGTTCGCCGAAGGATACGGCGGAGAGCTTGCGCTTACTCGAAAAGGGAATGATCGCCGAAGCCTGCATCGCGCTCGAATGCCCGAAGCGGTTGTACAGCGCGATCGAGGTCTGGTTGTTGTCGTCGAGCGCGGAGAGCATACTCCCCATGATCTCGTCGAGCGAATGGTCGGAATAACTGTTTAAAATCATGCAGTCGTTCACCGTCATTCTGCCATCGGTGATCGTACCCGTCTTATCGAGGCAGAGCACGTTGACGCGCGCGAGCATTTCGAGGGAATACAGGTCCTGCACGAGGGTCTGTTTTTTGGCGAGCCTGCGCACGCCGATCGCCATGGCGAGCGAAGTGAGCAGCAGCAAGCCCGAAGGGATCATGCCGATGACGACCGCGCCCGTCAGCTGAATGGACTCGGACATGCGCACCTGCGCGGTAATCGTGCCCGCGGCGACCTGTTTGCCGAGCTCCGCCCAGTTGATCCAGAACATTCCCGCGGCGACGAGGGGAATCAGGCAGGCGATCACGCGGATAAAGAGCCGGATGGAATTCATGATTTCCGAACGCGGCTTTTTATATTTTTTCGCCTTGGAGGTCAGGCTGTTGAGGTAAGTCGCCTTGCCGACCTTATCCACGCGCACGCGGCAGGAGCCGCTCGCGATAAAGGAACCCGCGTACAGCGTTTCGCCCTCCGCTTTTTTAATGGGCACCGATTCGCCCGTTAAAAGCGATTCGTTCACTTCCACAATGCCGTCCGCCAGCTTGCAGTCGGCGGGCACCTGTTGCCCCGCTTCGAGCAGAACGACGTCGTCTACCAGAATCTCCCGCACGGGGATCTCCTGTTTGACTCCCCCGCGCATGACTTTCGCCGTAGCGGAAATGAGCACGGACAGCTTGTCGATCTGCTTTTTCGCGAGAATTTCCTGTACGATTCCGATGATCAGGTTCATGCCGAAGATCGCCACGAACAGGAACTGCGAGATGCTCGCCTGCGCGTATACGAGCGCGACCGCCACGAGCAGACACAGCAGGTTGAAGAAGGTGCAGATATTGCCGAGGAAGATGCTCGCGTACGATTTACTGTACTTTTTGTTGACGTCGTTAAAGAGGAACTGGTTGAAGCGGGTTTCCACCTGTTCTTCGTTCAGTCCTTCATCGAGCGCGGGCGTAAAGCGTTCCACCTCCGTTTCGGAGGGGATATGCTTCGCCTTTTTAAATTTTTTCAGCAGCTTTTTCCGCTGACTTTTATTAGCGCTTACGCCGCCGCCTTCGAGCACGCGCGAAGAAAAGCTCTTGTTTTCTCCGCTTTCCGCTTCCTCTTCGGGCGATTCGGCAACCGCCGCCGCGTCGTCCGCGGCGAGCTCCTCCTGCGCTTTTTGTTTTTTCGATTTTACCATGTTGGCACCGCCGGTTCTCTTTGTAAAATTCCGCAATCGGAACAAATCTCCTTTTATATTATACACCGCGCGCGGGAAAAAGTCAAAAAAATTCCGCGCTTTGCGGTATTTTTACGCGCACGGGCGCGGGGAATATTTCATAAAAAGTTGCAATACCGTGGAAAAAGTTGTATAATGAGAAGAAAAACGGATAAGAAGGCAGATTATGATCGATATCGCGTTGCTCCGCAGTCATCCCGATCTCGTGCGGGAAAATATCAAAAAGAAATTTCAGGACAGAAAATTGCCCCTCGTGGACGAAGCGCTCGCGCTCGACGAAAAGAAGCGCGCATTGCAGACGGAAGGGGATACCTTGCGCGCCGCGCGCAACGCGCTTTCCAAGCAGATCGGACTTCTGATGCGCGAAAAGAAAACGGACGAAGCGGAAAAGGCGAAGGCGCAGGTGAACGCCGACGCCGCCCGTCTGGCGCAGATCGAAGAGGAGACGCAGAGGGTGCAGGAACAGCTTACGAAGGTGATGATGAGCATTCCCAACATCATTTCGCCCGAAACGCCGATCGGAAAAGACGATTCCCAGAACGTGGAGGGCAAGCGTTTCCTCGAACCCAAAACGCCCGATTTCGAAGTGCCCTATCACCTCGACATTCTGGAAAAGCTCGACGGGATCGACATAGACAGCGCGCGGAGAACGAGCGGTCAGGGGTTCTATTATCTGACGGGGGATATCGCAAGACTGCATTCCGCCGTGCTCACGTACGCGCGCGATTTCATGATCGACAAGGGATTTACCTATGTCATTCCGCCCTATATGATCCGCTCCTCCGTCGTTTCGGGGGTCATGAGCTTCGAGGAAATGGACGGCATGATGTATAAGATCGAAGGGGAAGATCTGTATCTGATCGGCACGAGCGAACACTCCATGATCGGCAGGTTCATGAACACGACGATCGACGGCGACAAGCTTCCCTTAACGCTCACGAGCTATTCCCCCTGCTTCCGCAAGGAAAAGGGCGCGCACGGCATCGAGGAGCGCGGCATTTACCGCATTCACCAGTTCGAAAAGCAGGAGATGATCGTCGTCTGCAAGCCCGAGGACAGCGCGGAATGGTACGAAAAAATGTGGAATTACACGGTGGAGCTCTTCGTTTCCATGGGGATTCCCGTGCGCACGCTCGAATGCTGTTCGGGCGATCTTGCCGATCTCAAAAACCGCAGCGTCGACGTGGAGGCGTGGAGCCCCCGTCAGCAGAAATATTTCGAAGTCGGTTCGTGTTCGAACCTGACCGACGCGCAGGCGCGCCGTCTCGGAATCCGTTACAAGACGGAGAAGGGCTCTGCCTTCGCGCATACCCTGAACAACACGGTGGTCGCGCCTCCGCGCATGTTGATCGCCTTTCTCGAAAACCATCTCCGCGCCGACGGAAGCGTGGAAATTCCGGAAGTGCTTCGTCCGTATATGGGCGGGATTTCCGAGATTTGCGTTAAGAAGGCATGAAATACGTATTTTTCGATATCGAATGCGCGTGCGTGTTCAAGAACGTGGCGAAAATGTGCGCGTTCGGGTACGTGGTCACCGACGAATCGTTTGCGGTGCGGGCGCGCGAGGATATCCTGCTCAATCCCAAGGGGAAATTTCATCTGACCGACCGCAAGGGAAAAGAGGGGCTCGTGCTTCCCTACGAATACGAGGACTTTAAAAAGTATCCCGTATTTCGCGATCGGTATCCGGCGATCCGTTCCCTTCTCGAGGACCGCGACGCGCACTTGTTCGGGCACGCCACGATCAACGACGTGAACTATCTGAACCTCGAAACAAAGCGGTACAAGCTTCCCTCTTTCCGCTTTGCCTTTCATGACACGCAGTTTCTGTACATGAACGCCGTAAACGATTTCAGCCGACAGTTCGGGCTGGGCGCCATGGCGGAGGCGCTGAACGTGGACTTCACCCCGCACCGCGCGGTGGACGACGCGTACGCCACCATGATGGTGTGCCGCGCCCTCTGCGAACGGGAGCAGACGGACGTGAAGGGGATTCTGGAACGCTACGGCGTGCGCGCGGGCAGGATTTCGAATTACAGAATCGAACAACCCGATTCGGTGCGCCGCCGCGGGTATCTCGCCGAACGCGAAGCGGAAAAGGAACAGCGCGCCAAGGCGCACGTGGAATTTTACCGCTACGTCAATAAACAGATGCACCGCCGCAAAAAGGGCGGCGAGCTGGACGGCAAGGTGTTCTGCTTTTCCAAGGACGTGGAGGACGACGTCTCCGTTTCGGTGAAGCTCGCTTCGGCGATCTTTGCTTCGGGCGGGAAATACACCTCGCACCCCTCGGAATGCAACGTCTACATTGCGCGCAGTCAGGGCGGCGTGCGCTATCAGAACGCGTTGAATTGCGGCGCGGCGTTTATCCCGCTCGATCGGTTTTCCAAGGCGTTGGAGGGCGTATGAATCTGCCTTGCGAATTTTTAAAGAGAATGAAAGAAAGGCTGGGAGAGGAATTCCCCGCCTTTTTGCGCTCTTACGAAACCCCGCCGTACCGCGCGCTCCGCGTGAATCCGCTGAAAACCGATCCCGAAACGTTTGCCGCGCCCTTTCCGCTCGGCGATCGGGTGGATCGGGAGCCGCTCGGGTTTTATTTCACGGAGGAAAAGGCGGGCAGCTACGCCGAGCATTTTGCGGGCTTATACTACTTGCAGGAGCCCTCGGCGATGTGCGCGGGCGCGCTCGCCCGCGGTTGCAACACGGAGCGCGCGCTCGATTTATGCGCCGCGCCCGGCGGAAAGACGACCCATCTCGCTTCGATCATGAACGGGACGGGGATTTTGATTTCCAACGAAATCGACGGCGCGCGGGCGAAGATTTTGTCGCAGAACGTAGAGCGCACGGGGATCCGGAACTGCGCGGTGATCAGCGCGAGCCCCGCGCAGTTATCCGCGCGCTTTCCCGAATACTTCGATCTGATCCTCGCGGACGCGCCCTGCTCGGGCGAGGGGATGTTCAAAAAGGAGCCCGAAGCGATTCCGCATTGGAGCCCGAACAACGTGGCGCTCTGCGCCGCGCGGCAGAGGGAGATTTTGGAGGACGCCGCAAAGATGCTTGCGGGCGGCGGACGGCTGATCTATTCCACCTGCACCTTTTCCGAAGAAGAGGACGAGGGGCAGATACGGGCGTTTTTATCCCGACATACCGAATTTGCTTTGGAGCGGGAGGAAAAGCTCTATCCGCACAAATACCGCGGCGAAGGGCACTATTGCGCCCGTTTATATAAAAAGGAAGGGGCGCGGCGGAACGCGAAGCCGTACCCCGTAAAGCGGAACGCGCAGGCGAACAAGGCGTTTTCCTCGTTCGCCGAGGAATTTTTTAAAGAACTCCCGACGGGGGAGAGCACCGCGCTCGACGACGGCAGACTCTATCTCGTGC
>JAETTR010000091.1 GCA_021768985.1 Bacillota bacterium | reverse complement strand
GCGCGATCGGCGATTCCCGCACCCCGCTGTACTTTCTGATCGCGGCGGCGCTTCTGAACGTGGCGCTCGATTTCGCCTTTATCGTGGGGCTGAGAATGCAGTACCACGGCGCGGCGCTCGCCACCGTGCTGTCGCAGCTCATTTCGGGCGCCGCCTGTCTGGCGTTCATGCTCTTCCGCTATCCCGAACTGCGCCTGAAGCGCGCGGACTGGAAGTGGAGCTGGAAGATCGTGGGCGGACACGTCGCGGTGGGCTTGCCCATGGCGTTGCAGTATTCCATCACGGCGATCGGGAGCATCATTCAGCAGTCGGCGCTCAACGGACTTCCCGAGAGCTCGCTCGGCGCGGCGACCGCGTACGTCGCCGCCTCCAAGATCGACGTGCTTTCCCAGCAGAGCCTTCTTTCGCTCGGCACGGCGATGGCGAACTACTCCGGTCAGAACATCGGCGCGGGCAGGACGGACCGCGTTCGCAAGGGGGTGTTCGCGGGCATGGTATACGCGTTTGCGGCGTGGGCGGTCGCGATCGCGTTTTGTCTGGGGCTCTTCCGTCCGCTCATGGGGCTGTTTTTAAACGAGGAGCTCGATCCCGCCGTCGCGCTCTACCGCGACGATATTATGCGGTACGGATTCCGCTATCTGCTCTTCCAGAGCTGTTCCTGTATTTTTGTCGGCGTCATCTTTATCTTCCGCAGTACGTTGCAGGGGATCGGCAACAGCACCGTCGCGACCTTCGCGGGGGTTGCGGAGCTTGCCGGCAGAGCGCTGACCGCCTACGTGTTCGTGCCGCTGTGGGGATTTACGGGGTTCTGTATCTCCAACCCCGTCGCATGGATCGCCGCCGACATCTTCCTCGTCGTGACGTATATCGTCGTTATGCACGGCAAGGGAAAGCATAAGAAAAAGGACGAAAAGGACGAGAGCAATTCGGACGGCGGCACGCCGCTTTCCGCCGCGGCTTAGCCGTCGGAAATTTACGCGAAGGAAACACGCATGATCTTCGGGAAACACATCAACCGCTATTATTTGAAATACGCCTGGGTTTTGCTGATCGGGCTGCTGGCGCTCGTGCTCGTCGACTATTTTCAGCTCGAGGTGCCCGAGCTTTACCGCATGGTCGTCAACGGCATGAACACCGGCTTCGTAGAGGTGGAAGGGGAGCTCGTTCCCTTCGATCTCGATTTTTTATTGGACCGGATTTGTCTGCCCATGGTCGTCATCGTGCTCGTCATGGTGGCGGGTCGGTTTTTATGGCGCATCTGTTTTTTCGGCACGGCGATCCGCGTGGAAACGGAGATCCGCAACCGCATGTTCGACCGTTGCCGTTATCTGTCGCAACGGTTTTATCAGACGAATAAAGTGGGCAATCTCATGTCGCTTTTCACCAACGATCTGGAAACGGTGCAGGATTGCTTCGGCTCGGGCGTGCTCATGCTCTTCGACGCGCTCTTTCTCGGCGGGCTCACCGTCGTGAAAATGTGGGGCATGGACTATAAGCTGACCCTGCTCTCCCTGATTCCCATGGCGCTCCTGCTCTTCGGCGGGATTCTCGTGGGCAAGTACATGACGAAGAAGTGGGAGGCGCGGCAGGAAGCGTTCTCCGATCTTTCCGATTTTTCGCAGGAAAGCTTTTCGGGCATCGCGGTGATCAAGGCGTTCGTCAAGGAATTTAAGGAATTGCTCGCCTTCCGCAGACTGAATAAAAAGAACGAGGAGACCAACGTCGCCTATACCAAATTTTCCACGTTGCTCAACGTGACCGTGACTCTTCTGGTGGAGTCGGTCGTGTGCATCATTCTCGGCTACGGCGGGTACCTCGTGTACCGCGGCGCGTTCGACGCGGGTCAGCTCGTGGAATACATCGGGTATTTTACGGCGCTCGTGTGGCCGGTGATGGCAGTTTCGCAGCTCATTGAAATGGCTTCCCGCGGGAAGGCGTCGCTGAACCGCATCGGCGAGCTTCTGGACGCGAAACAGGACGTGTGCGACCGCCCCGACGCGGAAACGCCCGAAGCGATCGAGGGCAAAATCGAATTCCGGAACCTGACCTTCCGCTATCCGGGGAGCGCGTACGACGCGCTGTCGGACGTGTCGTTTACGATCGAGCCGGGGGAGAACGTGGGGATCGTCGGCAAAGCGGGCGCGGGAAAAACGACCCTCGTCGATCTGATTCTGCGCACCTACAACGTGCCGGACGGCACGCTGTTTCTGGACGATAAAGACGTGAACGCGCTCTCCGTGCGCGCGGTGCGCGGTGCGGCGGCGTACGTGCCGCAGGACAACTTTTTGTTCAGCGATACGATCGCGAACAACATCGCGTTTTCGTGCGAAGGGGATTACGCGGAGGCGGACGCGGAGCGGGCGGCGGCGCTCGCCGACGTGCACGACAACATAACCGAATTCAAAGAGGGGTACCAAACGGTGCTCGGCGAGCGCGGAGTCACGGTATCGGGCGGGCAGAAACAGCGCATTTCGATTGCGCGCGCGCTGATGAAGAACGCGAAGATTCTCATTCTCGACGATTCCGTCTCCGCCGTGGACACCAGGACGGAGCAGACGATTTTAAACAATCTCGCGCGGGAGCGCGCGGGGCTGACGACGATTCTGATCGCGCACCGCATTTCCACGGTGGAGAACATGCAGAAGATCGTCTATCTCGAAGAGGGCAGGGTCGTCGCTGTGGGCAGGCACGAAGAACTGTACCGCACCTGCGCGGGGTACCGCCGCATGGTCGATCTGCAAACGCTCGAGGAAGGAGGGGAAGGCAATGCGTGAGTATTTTCCTCTGCTCGTCGTCGGCGGGATCACGGGCGCGTTTTCGATCGTATTCGTCGTCGCGTACGCGCTGATTAAAAACAAGAAAGAGGCGATCGGCTTCGACCGCAACATGAAGGACGGCGAAATCATCAGGCGGCTGTTCGTATACGCCCGCCCCTATTGGAGGAGCTTTCTCTTCGTCGGGCTGTGCATGCTCTTTTCGATCGCCTACGATATCGTATCGCCTTTGCTGATCGGGTATATCGAGGGCATGGTGAAAGCGAAGTTCGCGCTGTCGAAACTGTTCGGCATGGTCGGCGTGTACGCGGGCATTTTAATCGTTTCGTTGATCAGCACTTACGTGCAGGCGATCGTCTTGCAGCGCACGGGTCAGAAGATTCTCTCCACCATGCGGGAGGATCTGTTCACCCACATCGAGAGTCTGTCGCACGCCCAGCTGAACGCCATTCCCGTGGGCAAGCTCGTCACCCGCGTCGCCAACGACACCAACGCGATCTCCATGCTGTTCATCAATATTCTGGTGACGCTCGTAAAAAACTGTTTCGTCATTCTCGGCGTGCTCGCCGCCATGCTCTGTCTGAATTACGAGCTCACCCTCATGGTGCTCTGCTTCGTGCCTTTCATCGTGCTGTTCACCGTGATCTTCCGCAAGTTCTCCCGCCGCGCGTACCGCAAGGTCAAGGACGGCACCACCGATATCAACACCTTCCTCTCCGAAAACCTTTCGGGCATGAAGATCATTCAGGCGTTCAATTGCGAAGAGAAAAAGATGCGGGAGTTCTCGGCGCGCAACAAGAAGCTCGCTTCGGCAAAACAGAAACAGATTTTCGTGTTCGGCATCTTCCGCCCCATCGTGTATATGCTGTATATCTCGTCCGTGCTCTGTCTGCTGTACCTCGGCGGAAAGGGGTACATCGACGGCGTTTCCTTCCTCGGGCAAACGCTCACGAGCGAGATTATCGTCACCTTTTATATGTACATTTCCAAATTCTTCAACCCCATTCAGAGCCTTGCCGAACAGTTCAACTTTCTGCAATCGGCGTTCGCTTCGGCGGAGAAGATCTTTACGATCCTCGATTTACAACCCGATATCGTCGATTCCGAGAACGCGATCGAGCTTTCCGAAGTGAAGGGCGAGATCGAGTTTAAGGACGTGTGGTTCTCGTACGTGCCCGACGAATGGGTTCTGAAGGGAGTTTCGTTCCGCGTGAACGCGGGGCAGACGGTCGCGTTCGTGGGGTCCACGGGCTCGGGCAAGACGACCATTCTCTCGCTGATCTGCCGCAATTACGAGATCCAGAAGGGGCAGATTTTAATCGACGGAATCGATATCCGGAAGATCAGAATTTCTTCGCTTCGCCAACACTTCGGGCAAATGTTGCAGGACGTCTTTCTGTTTTCGGGCACCGTGCGCAGCAATATCGTTCTTCACGAGGAAATTCCGGACGAAGAAATCTGGAACGCGTGCGACTATATGAACGCTTCGGGATTTATCCGCAAGCTCGAGGGCGGGCTCGACGAACCCGTCCGCGAACGCGGCAACAATTTTTCGGCGGGGCAAAGACAGCTTCTCTCCTTCGCGCGCACGGTCATTCATAAGCCGTCGGTGATGATTCTGGACGAGGCGACGGCGAACATCGATACCGAAACGGAGGCGCTCATTCAGAACTCGCTCGAAAAAATGATGAACATCGGAACGATGCTCGTCGTTGCGCACCGCCTTTCTACCGTGCGCAACGCGGATACGATTATCGTGCTGTCGCACGGGGAGATCGTGGAGCAGGGCTCCCACGCCGAGCTCATGGACGCGCGGGGCAGATACTATCGGCTGTACACGTTGCAGTCGCACCGCGAACAGCTTCAAACTGCATAAACGGACAAAAAACGCCGATCTTCGGAACGATCGGCGTTTTTTTAAAAAATATTGAAACTATTTTTCGTAAAGCACTTGACTAATTACAAAATATTTGATAGAATAATGACTATCGAATCGGATTTTTAACAGGGGTACCCCTGTTAGCGTTACTGAACAGTAACGCTAAAAAAATCTTTATCGGAAAATTCAAGGAGTGGGATATGAAAAAGAGGAGTAAAGTAATCGCAGGTTCCGTGCTGACGATGGCAATGTGCGCAAGTCTTGCAACGGGCGCGACGTTCGCGCTCTTTACGAGCGAGAGCAGCGTCAACGTTGCCGTTACGAGCGCGAAAGTGAACGTTTCGGCGAAGGTGGACGATACGACGATCGTCACCGCAACCGATTCTTCCATGGCGCCGAATCAGGCGTTTAAGGCGGAGTACAAGAACGGCACGTTGCAGGTCGTGAATATGGCGGCGGGCGATTCCGTGAAGTTCGATATCGTGGTGACGAACGAGAGCTCGATTGCGGTAAAATACCGCACCACTCTTTCCGTACGCGATTCCGTTGCGAACGGCGAAACGTACAATTCGCTGTTCGGCGATCTGGACGTAACGTTCGGCGGCGCGGATACCCATTACAACGGCGATCTGCTCGTTTCGAATTGGGCGGAATTTGCAGGCGATACGGACGCCGCGGGCAAGCTCACGAATACGAAAACGATTCCCGTAACGGTATCTCTTCCCGTAGAATCGAAGGCATCGGGCGCGGCGTGCACCTTTACCTTCGGGGTGGAGGCGGTTCAGGGCAACGCGACGACTTCGGACGATACGATTCTTTCGGTTGAAGCGTTTAACGAGTTCAATACAACGAAATTGAATGCGGTCTGCGAAGCGCAGGGCACGCGCGATATTACGGTAACGCTCGGCAATCGCAATTTAAACGGCGAAGATCTGGAATTCGGAAGAAAGTTCAGAGTAGAACCGGATAACGATCATCACGTCGATGTTTATGATATCGAAGCGATTAACCTT
>JAETTR010000090.1 GCA_021768985.1 Bacillota bacterium | reverse complement strand
GCGCTGAACGGTTCGATTGCGGGCGGGTTCTATCTCCGCGGCAACGCAAATTTAGAACTTGGCGGCAGCGCGCGCATTTACAGTAACACGGCTGCGGGCATCACGAAGAACGTCTACCACGAAACGAACGATAAACGTTATACGATTGTCAAGGATATCGAACCGACCTTCAATGTCGGGATCACCAAAGAGACGAATAACTACAAGAACGTTGACGGTTTAACCTTTACCGACGGCTGGGGCGAGCATTACAAAGAATCGTCCGTCGGCGGGAAGTTCTTTGCCGACCTTCCGAACATGTACGAGGTGATCGATAACGGTAGCGGCAATTTAATGGAAGAAGCGTTCTGGTGCGTGAACAACGCGAAGAACTGGAGTGAAGCGGTTGCCGTCAGTCAGGCGCAAAAGGGAGAGCCGCAGCTTGTGAAGCTTCGTTCGAACTGGACGGCGAACGCGAGTTCGGTGACGACCACGAGCTATACTACTTCGTTTCAGGAACAATATTACACGGGCTTTAACTACGGCGGACTGTACTTGCCGAGCAATGCGAGCATTGTGCTCGACATGAACGGATTTTCGCTTGACCGCGCGTTGAGTTACAGCAACCGGCGTTCGTACGGTTGGGTTATTCAGACGCAGGGCAAACTCGAAATCATCAACTCCGATCCGACGAAAGAAAGTCTGATCCGGCGCGGTTCTTCTACGAACACGGGCGGCGGCATCTATTTCTGCGGCGGCACGCTCTCTTTGCACGACGTAACGATCACGAGCTGTTATGGCGCGTATGGCGGCGGTGTGGATATCGCGGGAAATTATCCGCTTACGATCGGCGGCGCGGTCAAGATTTACAATAACTACGACGTTGCAAATAACTCGAATATTCGCAATATTTACATGCGGAACGCGAATTCCGTCATCGAAATCGACGATGAGCTGACGGGCGGACAGAAATTTACCGTGTACCGTCAGGGCAGGGGCGTGTTCACGCACGGTTACGGCGAGCATCACGACGTCGCGGAAACGCCCGCGACCGCCATGTTCGATTCCGAGTATTTGACCGGAACCACCCGTGATTATACCGTAATCGACAACGGCGAAGGCGACAAGATGGAAGCCGAGATGTTCTGCTGGAACAATCAGATCAACTGGTCTTATACGGTTGCGTTGAGTATCTCGACGGGCGAACAGCAGACCTTTACCATGTACGACAACTGGGTCGCCGATACGAACGGTTCGTACGGCACGGCGTTCGGCACCGATTCGTATTACACGTCGGGCGGACTTTACGTACCTTCGAACGCGAACGTCGTGCTCGATCTGAACGGCAAATCGCTGAACCGCAAGCTGACGAGCAGTATGACCCGTAACTACGGTTGGGTGATCCGCGTAGACGGCAAACTGAAAATCGTGGATACCGCGAAGGACGCGGATGGCAACCTGACGAACGCGGGTATTATCACGGGCGCGCGGAACAACATCGGAAACTATTGGGGCGGCGCGATCGTCGCGTACAACAACGCGCAACTTACCATCGAGGGCGGCAGAATTTACAATAACTACGGTTACTACGGCGCGATTTCGGTACAGGGGAACTCGAAGCTTGCGCTCGGCGGGAACGCGCAGATTTATAATAACTACACCACGATCAACAGCGCGGCGCGCAATATCTGGTTCCATAATACGGCGGCTACAATCGACGTAACCTCCGAGTTTACGGCAAAGGCTCTGGCGAACGGTCAGTCGTTCGGCGTAACGAGAGCCGGTTTCGGCGCGCTCACGACGAACTACGGCAAGAGCGGCAATACGGCGGACCCCGCTACTTACTTCGTGTCCGAACATGCGGATTATGCGGTGAGCAGCGAAGGGGAGGGCGAAACCTACGAAGCCTCCATTTACAGCCGCGATCCCAACATCAACTGGGAATACGCGATCCGCATGAGTCAGGCGAACGGCGGTAAGCCTTGGGAATGCAAGCTTCACGACAACTGGTACGCGAGTTACGACAGCAGCGAACCTTATTACACGGGCTTCTGGAAGAGCACGAACCGTACCTGGAATTACTACTATTACGGCGCGCTTTACGTGCCCTCGAACGCGAGCGTCATTCTCGATCTGAACGGTTTTACCGTAGACCGCAGAATGAGCCGCAGGTATAACTATTACAATTACGGCTACACCGTCTATATCAACGGCGGGCTGGAGATCATCGATACGGCGGTAGACGCGAACGGCGTAAAGACGAACGCGGGTAAAATCACGGGCGGCAGCTCCGCGAATGCGGGCGGCGTATACGTAACGGGCGCCAACGCCTATCTGAAAGTAAACGGCGGTTCGATTACGGGTAACCGCGGCACATACGGCGTTTATGTTGCAAGTAACGCCAAGATCGGCGTGGGCGGAAGCGGAAGAATTTTCAACAACTACACCCGCAACAGCGAGCAGTGCAACGTTTATTTCGGCAATAACAACGCCACGCTCGATATTCTTTCCGAGTTCGACGACAACGTGTTTGCTTCGCCGCAAATCGGAATTACCAAAACGACGAACAACGCGACGGCTCCGGACGGCAATCAGTTCACCCTCGGTTGGAGTGATTTCTACGACGAAACGGTCAGCCCCGCGAAGTATTTCTTTGCGGATAACGCGACTTATTATCGCGTGGTGCCGTTCGAAAAAATCACTTCGGCTCCCGTATCTCCCGTCGCCGCGTTAAGCGAGACGGAAGGCGAAGGCGGTTCGGAGGGCGGCGGAAGCTCTTCCGAACCCGTAAAGACGGTGGAAGGGGCGATCTTCTGTATCAACAACCAGAAGAACTGGGAAGACGCTTGCCAGCAGAGCATGAATACTGGCGAGTGGCAGACCTTTACGCTGTACAGCGACTGGAGCGCGCCCAACGATACGAACAACTACGGATACCGTACGGCGTTCGGCTATGCGAGCTACTACTACGCGAGCGGCGGTCTGTACGTGTACACCACGGCGAAGATCAAGATGAATCTGAACGGTTATACGCTGAACCGCAGGCTGTCCGCCGCAACCAACCACGGTTACGTCATCCGCGTAAACGGTCAGCTTGAAATCGTGGACGAAATCGATCCCGAGACGGGAAAGACGGACGGCGTCGGCGGTAAGATTACGGGCGGATTCAATACGTACAACGGCTATGCGGGCGGAATTACCGTATACGGCGGCACGCTTACCGTAAACGGCGGTCAGATCACGGGCAACCGCGGTACCTATGTGGGCGGCGTCTCCGTGAATTCGGGCACGACGCTCAATCTCGGCGGAAATGCGAGAATTTACGGCAACACGAGATTGAAACAGCCGATCCTCGTGGACGGCGTGATCACCGATTGGACGAATGCAAGCGGCGCGGGCGCGAATTCCAATATCTATATCGCTTCGAATACGGGTATCATTAACGTTATTTCCCCGCTCACGGGCTTACAGGACGGCGAACGTCTGGGCGTATGGCGCGCGGGCAACGGCGTGTTTACGAACGGCTTCGGCGAGCAAATGGGCGTCACCGCAAATCCTTCCGATTACTTTGAATCGGAATACGATGATTACGCGGTCAAAGAGCAGGACGGCGTGGACGAAAACGGCGATCCCACCCGTGAAGGGGCGATGCTCAGCAGCGAAAACGTCATCAACTGGCTTTACACCGTGCAACAGAGTCTTGCAAACGGCGGCGCGGAGCGCACCTTCGATATGTCGAAGGATTGGGATGCTTCGCCCAATTCGAGCTACGGTTACGCGTTCGGCACCAACGGAACGGCGTACTATTACGGCGGTCTGTACGTGCCCGCCGGCGCGAACGTGGTGCTCAATCTCAACGGGTACGATTTAAACCGTAAAAACACGGGCAGAGTCGTCATCTACGTTGCGGGCACGCTCAAAATCGTAAACGATTCCGCTACCCATACGGGCGAAATCAAGGGCGGAAGCATCGGCGTTTACGTGTATAACGGCGGAACGTGCTATATGGAATCGGGCACCGTGACGGGCAACGCCACGTACGGCGTGCAGGTCTATAACGGCACGTTTGAAATGACGGGCGGCGCGGTCACCCGGAACAACGGTTCGTACAATATGTACGTAACGGCGAACGGCAAACTCCGTCTCGGCGGAAAGCCGCAAATCGACAAACCGACGAACGCGGGTTCGAAGAATCTGTATCTCACGCCTTCGAACGTGATCGAAATTATTTCGAAGCTGGACGACAATGTCGTAATCCCTCTCGAACGGACGGGGCTCGGACAGCTGACGAACGGTTGGGAAAAATTCAATACGGTCGCCACCGATGACGGCGGCACGACCCTCCGCAACGTGCAGGAATGCTTTGTTTCCGAAAATCCTTTGTATCGCGTCAGACAGGAAGAGCTCACCTCCAAAGTGACCAACGACGACGGGTCCGTTTCGGAAATCACGCGAAAAGAGGGCTTCATCGTCAGCTACGACAACCTGATCAACTGGCATTACGCGGTACAACAGAGCCTTGCGACGGGTACGACCCAGACCTGCAAGCTCTATCCCGTCAACTACGATCCGGACGCGTCGCCCGAGGATCAGGCAAAGTTCGTCTATTCCTGGACGGCGGGCGCCGATTCGAGCTACACGACGGCGTTCGGCACGCTCTCGTCCTTTATTAACGGTGCGCTGTACGTTCCCAAGAACGCGAGCGTGGTGCTCGATTTGAACGGCGTTTCGCTCGACCGCAATCTGAAGAGCGCGCGGACGAACGGATACGTGATTTATATCGAAGGCGAGCTTGTCATTGTAAACAACGCGAACGGCGGCGAAATCACCGGCGGAAAGAACAGCAGCGCAAGCAGCGCGGGCGCGATTCACGTTGCCGCGGGCGGCGAGTGCACGATCGGAAGCGTAGACGGCGGTTCCACCGTAGAAATTACGGGCAACGTAGCGACCAACAATTCTTCGGGTGCGGGAGCCTTCTTCGTCGCGGGCAAAATGAACCTGATCGACGCAAAGGTTGCAAACAATACGGGTACTTCCGCGGGCGCGGTCGTCGTGGCGAAAGGCGGTGAATTTACCTTTGCGCGAAACAGCGTAATTTCGGATAATACCGCGGGCACGTTGAGCGGCGGCGCGATTTACACGTCTGGCGACGTGATTCTGAAGGGCGGCAACATTACGGGCAACCACGGCGTTGCGGGCGCGGTCTATATCGCCAATAACGGTACGCTCACCATGGAGAGCGAAACCGCGGAGGACGGAACGGAATTCAAGCCTTCGCTGACCGGAAACGACGGCACCACGGCGGGCGCGGTATTCGTTTACAGCAGTTCGTCCTCGAAGTTTACGATGTCGGACGGCACGATCAACAACAACCGCACGAACGGCGCGGGCGCGGGCGGCGTATACGTCGCGGGCGTCGCGGAGATGACGGGCGGCGAAATCAGAGGAAACGTCACCAATCCTTCTTCGGCGAGCGGTTCGGACGAGGGCGGCAAGAGCGGCGGCGGTGTGTACGTTTCCACCACGGGCACCTTTACCATGACGGGCGGCGCCGTCACGGGGAATACGGGCACGAACGGATTGCGCGCGTTCTCTTCGGCGACCCTGAATTTGGGCGGCACGGCGAAGATCGAGGGCAACTCTTTGAACGGCGTGCGCAGCGATATGTACCTTTCCGCGTCGCGTAC
>JAETTR010000089.1 GCA_021768985.1 Bacillota bacterium | reverse complement strand
TGCGGACGTGGTGAACGGCAAGATTATCGCCCGTACGAGCGGTACGGCGGAAATTACGGCGGTTACGAAAACGGACGATGGGGAAGAAGTTTCCAAAACGCTCACCGTTACCGTATTGGGACCGGGAGACGCGGGATTCAGGAATTACGACAAGCCCGTAACCGATTCCTTCAAGCTTGTGGAATATTACGTCGATAAAGCGTTCTATTTCAATTCGAGTGACGAACGCGCGCTCGGCGATCAGGGCTCGACGGTGAAGTTCGGCTCTTCGTACGCGCTATCCTTCTTCCCTTCCGAGGCGGTTACGCTGAAACACGAAATTCAGGCGTATTTCCCCGACGATGTAAAAGTCGAGTATTCGAGCGGAAACGAAAAGGTTGCCACGGTGGATTCGAACGGAAAAATCACCGCGGTTTCCGAGGGATATACTTCGATTTCCGTGCGTGTGACGATGGACGGAAAATCCACGTTCTATTCGCAGACGGTATCCGTCAACGTGAAGAACCCGTTCCAGACGAACAGCATTTACTTCATGCACTATTACGGCGTCGGTGAAACGATCGACGGCGAAGAGGGCGTCGTAAAAATTCCCGATGATCTCGGGGTCACGGAAATTTATCAGTATGCGTTTGCAAACTATCAGTATGTGCTGAAAGGCACGGACGATGAGATTTCCGACGAGGATCCTTTTTACAGCAAGCCTGTGCCCATCGGGGAGACCAATATCAAAAAGGTAATCATTCCCGAGGGCGTAGAGGTAATCGGTTCTTACGCGTTTGCATCCTGTACCGCGCTCGAAGAAGTCGTGCTTCCCACTACGCTGAAAAAGATTCAGAGCAACGCTTTTGCGGGTTGCACCAAGTTGAAAAAGATCAACCTTGAAAACGTTCAGTTCATCAATATCAGAGCGTTCTATAACTGCCCGCTCGCGGAACTCGATCTGAGTTCGCTCGTGGCGATCGGCAACGGCGCGTTCGAATTCTCGGACGCAACCGATGCGGACGGCAATGCGGTGGAAAGCAAATTGCGCAGTCTCACGTTGCCCGTGACCGCGCAATCGCTCGGCTCCCGCGCATTTTATAACAATGTATCGCTTGCAAGCGTAGAATTCCGTGCGGAATCGGTCAAGCTCGGGGAAGAGGCGTTCGCGTCCTGCACTTCGCTTGCATCGGTTACGGTAAACGCGCCGGTAATTCCCGTCGCGGCGTTCGAGGGTTGCACCAATCTGAATAACGTCACCATCGGGAAGGATGTTGCCGTCGTCAGCTCCTATGCCTTTGCGAACACGCGGATTACGAGATTCAACGTAGACACGCGCAACCAGAACTTTAAGGCGAGTTCGAACGGTTCGTTCCTTCTGAACTTCGCGGGAGATACGATTGTGATCGCGTCGCCCGTGGCGGGGAGATTCAATACCTTCTCCGCGGAAGAAAAGGAGAAGATCACGAAGATCGGCGAAGGCGCGTTCGCGGGCAATTCGAATGCTGATCGGGTCGAGTTGCCGAACGTGACTTCGATCGGAAATTACGCGTTTGCAAACTGCACGGGTTTCATTAACTATAAATTCGGCGCGCTGAAAGAAATCGGCGAAGGTGCGTTCTATAATTGCACGAGCCTTTGGCAGCTTCCCACATTCAGCGACGAATTGACGCAAATCGGCATGGGCGCGTTCATGCAAGCGGGATTGACGGGAACGGTGACGATTCCCGACGGCGTTACGGTAGGAGAATCGGCGTTCGAGAACTGCAACTCCATAGAGCACGTCGTGCTCGGAGACGGCGTGACGCTTATGGACGGCGCGTTTTACTCTACGGTAATGTCGCAAGAGGAGCAGGACGGCACGATCAACGTCGGCGGCGAAACGCTGTACCTTATTTACGACAAAGCGGTTTCGGACGGAAGCATCAAAACCGTAAAAACGAACGGAGAAGCCGTGATCGGCGAAACCGCCTTTATGGGGCAGATGCGTTTGACAACGCTCGAACTCGGCGGCGCGACGGTCATCGGGGACAGTGCGTTCTATCTCGATTTCGCGCTTGAAAACGCAAATCTCGTGCGCGCGACGATGATCGGTGAGGACGCCTTCGCGGGTACGATTGTTCCCATTCAGGCTTGCCGCTCGGCGGGGATGTTCGGCTATACTGCGATCGGTACGGTGGGGTACAAGTACCTGTCCATGTCGCTGAAAGAAGCCGATCTTACGAACGTAACGGAGCTGGGCGCGTACGCGTTCGCCGTGAACGAAGAACTGACGACGGTTACGCTCGGTACGGGCGTGACGGAGATCAGGGACTTTGCGTTCGCTTATTGTAAAAATCTGAAAACGATCGGGCTCGGCGGTGCGGTGACGGAGGGCGTTGCGAACCTGAGCAACGTGAAAACGATCGGAACGGCGGCGTTCCTGGCGGCGAATTCGCTTGAAACGCTGAATCTGAGCGGTACAAGCGTGATCGGCGGACGCGCGTTCGCATTCTTTGATACGAGCGACAGTGAAGGGGAAACTGCGGAACCTGCTTTGAAGCGCGTTACGTTTGCTTCGGACGCGGTCGTCGGAAACGCGGCGTTCCAGGGACAGTCCGCACTTACGGAAGTCAATTTGGGCGTAATTGCCGTAATCGGCGATTATGCGTTCGAGGACGCGGCGTTCGCTCATGCGGATCTGACCGCGCTCACAGCGCTCGGCGATATGGCGTTCTTCAACGCGGGCGTGAAAACGGTAACCTTCGGCAACGCGCTGAAAGACGTGGGCGAAAATCCCTTCGCGGGTTGCGAATTAACGGATTTTGCGAAGGACGGAAAGACGACCTTCGGGATCAGCGAAAAAGCGTTCGTGGAGGACGGCGTTCTCTATACCTACGCGCCCAACGGAAAAATCATGCTGGTCAGCTATCCCAAGCTGAAAACGGCGAGCACGTTCAAAGTAAAAGAGGGCACGATCCGCATTTCGGCGCGTGCGTTCGAGGGGAACGACAATCTCGTTTCGGCGGAGCTTCCTTACGAATTGAAGGCGATCGGCGACAAGGCGTTCTTCGACTGCAAGAAGCTGACGGTCGTGATCTTTAAGAGTCTGAATGCGCCGGCGCTCGAAGAAGCGTACGACGTGGATTATCAGGAACCCGGAAATCTGCCGCTCACGGGCGACGTTCCTTCGCTCGACGGCAACGTGTATCAGGGTATGGGCATGATCCCGATGAATATGTGGACGTTTACCGCGACGAATTACTTCTACGGCGCAAACTTCGTCAACTACGTCGGCAAGCAGACCCAGCCGCTCGTGTTCGTTACGCCTTCGAACGGAGAAGGTTACGAAACCTTTATTATGTCGAAGTACTATACCGAACGGGTGAACGGCGCGGTTGCGCCCCACGAATCCACGTTGAACGCGATTGCGAAGATTGCGGCGATTTCCGCTTCCGTATCCCTTGCGGACGAAGCGGCGATTCTGGAAGCGCGTGCGGCGTACAACGCGATTCCCACGCTCGAGCAGCAGGCGCTCGTTACCAATTACGAAAAACTGACTGCGGCGGAAAATATTCTCGCTTACCTAAAGAGTCAGCAAGGCGGAAACGATCCCGAGCCCACGCCTCCCGAAGAGAACGGGAACGGAACGGGTAATCAGGCTCTTGTAATCACCTTCGGCGTGCTCATGGGCGTGTTCGCGCTGGCGGCGGTCGCTTTTGCGGCACTCTGGATTTTGGGCAAGCGCAACGGCGCGAAAGTCGAAGAAGCCGCGGCGCAGAACGCAGAAGAAAAGAACGACGACGATTTGTCGGAATAAACGAATAATAAAAGATTAAAGCGATGAAACGAAGAACAAAAATTTTGATAGGACTCACGGCTCTGTTTGCGGGAACGCTTACGCTTGCGGGGTGCTCGGTGTGGGACACGCCGTACGACCGTCTAGAACGGGACGGCGTTACGGCGAAGGTCCGCTACGACGCCAACGGCGGTCTGTTTTCCAATTCGCGCAACAGAAATATCGTGGACGCGTTCGACGGAGAGCGGGCGAAGCAGGGTGTGAAGCTGGTAGAGCCCGGTTCCGACAAGCGGGGTTCGGAGGCGCAGATTCTGTCCACTGTTTCCCGCACGGGCTATTTCCTTGCGGGGTGGTACCGCGAACGCGCGCCGCGCACCGATGCGGGCGGAAATCCGCTGGACGACTACGGCGTACTCTGTTCGGAATCGGGCAGAGAGCAGGGCTATACTTACGGCGGGAAGTGGGATTTCGAAAACGATCTCTTCATCACGGAAGAGACCGATAAAGACAAAGTCGCGCTTACGCTGTACGCCGCTTGGGTTCCGAACTTCACGTTCTCGTTCTATGCGAAGAATGCGGAAAACAAGTGGGAGCTTGCCGACACGGTCGTGATCAACCCCACGTTGCAATCGACGGAGCTCGCGCTTCCCTATTGGGAGGACTTGCGGGAGGGCGTCGATCCCGCGGCTTGCTCGGGCAGTATGACGTACGGGAGTTTTCCTTCCGTCGAGGGCAAGACCTTCTCCAAGCTGTACGCCGATCCGGACATGACGCAGGAGGTCACGACGGCAAGCATAACGCACGGCGGGCGCGTCGATCTCGAAACGGCGACGGCGGTCGGCGATAACGTGAATTACTATCTCGATTTACTCGACGGCGTCTGGTTCCATATCTATACGGCGGAGCAGTTTTCCGGAAACGTCCGTACCGACGGCTGTTACGAGCTGTTCGACGATATTACGTTTACGGACAAGGTCACTTGGGGTGCGGGTTTTGCGCGCGGGGATTTCACGGGCAAGATTTACGGGAATCGGCATACGATCCGCGGCTTGAACGTGGTTCAGACCGATACGAGTCAGATACGCGGCGGCTTGTTCGGCAGAATCATGGCAGGCGCGGCGTTCAAGGACGTTACGTTTGAAAACGTTGCTTACTATCTCAACGCGGCGACCCGTCGAACGGGCGGAGAATTCGGTCTGTTTGCGGGTAATATCCAGGCGGAAGCCGTGTTCGAAAACGTAACGGTGAGCGGAACGCTGCACATAGGAAACGTTTACACCAACTATAACAACTATACGGTGGGGTTACTCTGTTCCAATCCCGCGTCCGCAGGTCTGAACGGAATTTCCTATACGATCGACTGCGTGGCGGACGAAGTGGTGATCGGTTCGAATCACTCCTATCCCCACAAGGTTTCGGTGGGGGCGGACGGAATCGTGACGATTTCGAGGAACGAGGACCCTACCCAAAATCCCAACGGCTCCCAGTCCGCGGAGTAATTGAATGAAATTCGTAAAATCATCGGAGGTAATAGAATGAACAAAAAAGGATTGATCGGGCGGGCGACCGCGGTTGCCCTCGGTTCGGTTATGACGGTCGGCGCGCTCGGTTTGGTTACGGGTTGCAAAAAATCGACGGATCAGCTCGTGATCATGAGCGAACCGATGGACGGGCTTTTTAATCCCTTCTTCGCAACGTCTGGACCGGATATGGACGTCGTCGGCATGACGCAGCTCGCCATGCTCACGACCGACGAGGACGGGCACATCACGTACGGCGAGAAGGAGGCCACGGCAGTGCTCGACTACAAGAACGAGTACGATCCCAACGCAGGCACCACGGGCGAGGGGGTGACCACGCACTACTTCGTGCTGAAGAACGGGCTGACCTTTTCGGACGGCGAGCCCCTGACCATTCACGACGTGCTCTTTAATTTGTATACCTATCT
>JAETTR010000088.1 GCA_021768985.1 Bacillota bacterium | reverse complement strand
GGACGCGGCGAGCTTGGAGACGGAGACCTCGTAAGCCGTCATGGTGACCGCTTCGGTTTCCGAAATGCGCTTCTGGTATTCGCGGCTCTGAATCCGCCCCGAAAGCGCGATCCGATCGCCCACTTTCAGATTCTGCACGAAGCGGGCGTTTCTGCCCCAGGCGATGCACGGAATGTAATCCGATTTGTTATACGCGCGGTTGACGGCGACGAGCAGGTCGGCGATTTCGCGGTTAAACGGCGTGGTACGGTAAACGGGCGGCTTGCAGATATACCCCGAAAGCACGATGCTGTTGGGATTGCCGGAGGGCGCGACCTCTACGATTTCGCGCACGAACACGGTGAGCATTAAACGGGACCGTCCGCCTTCGAGCTTGTTATAGCTGCGGAACTGACCGAGAGCGCAGATACTGCTCCCGATTTTAAAGTCGTAGCCCTGAATCAGCCGTTCGGAAATGGTGACGGGAAGAACGTCCGCCTGACCCGAGAGCCGCATCACCTTTACGAAAAACTCGTAAAATCCTTCGCCGTACACCTCGTGCGAGAATTTTGCTTCCGACACGATTTCACCCATAAAGTAGACCTTGTTGTTTTTTTCCGAATTGTAATCCATATATACCTCCAAGTTTTTCAGCCGTTTTTACGCCGCGCCGTTGGGAATTTGTTTCCCCGTCGCGTCGATCGTGTAATTTTCGCGGTAAATGAGCTCCCCGATCGGCACGAACTCGAACCCCTTTGCGCGCAGAGTGTCGATTACGATGGGAAGCGCTTCCGCGGTGTGCAAGCCGTTGTTGTGGCAGAGAATGATCGATCCGCTCTTGACCCGCTCGACGATTCGGGATGCGATATCCGAAGCCGAAAGGTCCTTCCAGTCAAGGGAGTCCACGTCCCACTGAATGGGATACAGACCCATGGAATTGGAGGTATCTACGAGAAGATTGTCGTAATCTCCGTAGGGCGGACGGAAGAGAGTGACCTCTTTTCCCGTGATCTTGTTGATCGCGTCCGCCGAAGATTTCAATTCGGCGCGGATCTCCGTTTCGCTCTGTTTGGACATGTACGAATGAGTCGCGCTGTGCGTGCCGAACTCGTGCCCCGCCTCCGAAATCTTTTTCACGTACTCGGGATATTTTTCCGTCCAGAACTGTACGGAAAAGAAGGTGGCGTGCACGCCCGCATCCTCGAGATGCCCCAGAATCGCATCGGTGTAATCGACCCCCCAGGCGCAATCGAAGGAAATGGAAATTTTGTTGTCGTCCCGCTCCACGCAATAGATGGGAAGCGAACGCGCCGCCGTGCCCGCAAGATAGACCTGTTCCGCGCCCGAGGCGCCCGCCGCCAACGCACCCGTTACCGCGGTGAGCGCAAGCGCCGCCGCAATGACTACGTACTTTAAACGAAAAGTGATAAACCGCATTCCATTACCCGAATTTTATCATGATTTTTAACAAAAATAACGGCAGATTCTGACGAAAAACCGATCCTTTTGTCAGATTCCGAATCCTCGTTTCGACTACTCTCATTATACGCCCGTCCTTCTTCGTTTATGAATAAAAAAAGCCCCCGCAAAGGGGACTTACAACTCCATTCAATAACTTTCTGAATTCGGTTAACGCTAAAAACAAACCCTTCTCCGTTAAAGAAGAAGGGTTTTATTTTTCCTTCGGCGGTTTGCCGAACGGCGTTTTGTTCTGCACGCTCGTGAAAGTCAACGCCGACACTCTTTGCGCGCCCGCCCGTTTGATCGCGCACGCAAGCTCGTAGGTCGTCGCGCCCGTCGTCAAGGTGTCGTCCACGATCAGAACCCGCTTTCCCTTTACCGCCTTGCGGTCGGTGACCGTAAAACAGCCTTCCAGATTCTTTTCCCGCTCCCTGCGCCCGAGCGTCTTTTGCGCCAAGGTATCGCGCTTCTTTTCCGCAACCGCCGCGAACGGCTTTCCGCTCCGCTTAGCAAGTTCCTCCGCGAAAAGCCCGGACTGATTGTACCCGCGCTTGCGCTCGGACTTTTCCGTCATGGGTACGAAGGTGATCAGATCCTCCTCTTCGAATTCCTTTAACAACAGCGGCAGGGCGAGCTCCGCAAGCGTGCGGTACAGATATCTGCTTCCGCGCTTCAACCGCAAGACGAGGCGCATGGCTTCGCCCTCGTGCGTAAACGCCGAACGCGCCTTTTCCATGCCGAGAGGTCTTTCCTTGCATTCAAGGCAGACGCCCGGCTCGTTCACCTTCCGCCCGCAGAACGGACAAATATAACCGTTATTCCAAGGCAACGCATCGCGGCACCGCTTGCAGACCCGCTCGTTTCCGAACACTTCGCGGTTACAGATATCGCAGGTGAAATTGTTTTCATCGTCGTACTTGCGAACCGCCCGAACGATCCGCGTGAACAAGTTCATTTTTTCCTCCGTATATTTTCCGATAAACAAAGCGGGCGTAAGATACGCCCGCTTGCGCGATCAGTCGTTAAAAATCGTCGCCCTCATCGTCCTCGTCATCGTCCTCGTCGTCGGTGATCGAATAGATTTCGTCGCCCGTAACGTATTCGAGATCCTCTTCTTCCTCTTCGTTCTCGAACTCCTCTTCTTCCTCCTCTTCCTCGAGCTCTTCGTCGAACTCCCCTTCGAATTCTTCGCCGAGCTGTGCGTCGATATCCGAATCGGTATCGTCGTCGAGGTACTCCCGCCACTCGTCGTCATCGTCGTCGGGATTGGGCTCCTCCTCTTCGTATTCCGCTTTCTTGCGGCACTCCTCGCACATCTTATCGCCCGCGCGCATCATGTTCTCGCCGCATACGGGGCAGAGCTCGGTAGGCATATCGTTTTCGGCTTCCTCGATCTCATCGATATCCATAGGCAGCCCTTTCATTTCTTTTAAGCAAACGTCGCAAAATTCCTGTTTCTCCGCGTCGATATAATTGAGTTCGCAACGCGGACATTTCATATAACGCACCATAAACAATCTCCCGCCGACTCCTTATCAAGTCGGGCTAATAAATTATATTAGTATTTATTTTTTTTGTAAACTGTTTTTTTATGCGTTTCGGGAAAAATTTTATCGGTTCCACAAAAAATTACGCGATTTTGCTCGGATTGTACCCCGAACTCTTTCCCGAAGTACGCGCGCCGTAAAAAAATCCCCCGACAATCGGGGGATTTCATGATTTCGTTATTCCTTAGGCGCTTCCGTTTCCTCGGCCGCTTCGGGTTCTTCCGCGGGCGTTTCAGACGCTTCGACGGATTCCCCGGCAGGCTCTTCCCTGACGGGCTCTTCCGCCGGAACCGTTTCCTCTGCCGCTTCGACGGGCTCTTCCGCCGTTTCGGGTTCCGCGATTTCCGCTTCCGCTTCGGCGGGCGCTTCCTCTACGCGCGCTTCTTCGGCTTCGGCGTTCTCGCCTTCGCCGTAGACGTCCAGCGTCTTGTCGTCCGTCGTATCGACGAGCATCTTTTCGGGCTTGTCGCTCGCCTGCGCCTTCTTCTTTTTGCGGATCACGAGCACGGGCACGAGAACTGCCGCCGCCACGACGACGCCGATTCCGACGCCGATCAGCGTCCAGGCCCACCATGCGAGCCCTTCGTCCTCCGTCGCGGGAAGTTCGTAATTGCGGAGTGTCGTCTTCCAGTGGTTTGCCATCGATTCGTCGTCCGCCTCGTTCGTCTTGCCGATAAAGGTCGTGAAGTAAGCGAGCGTGCGGTAGGAGTTTCCGTCCGCGTCCACAAAGCGGACTTTGTCCTTCCCTTCGCTATCCTTTTCCGTCAGCTCGCCCTTGGCGTAAAGACGGAACGCGTCCTGCTCCTCCTGCGTGTAAAGGTAGGTATCCTTTCTGCCGCCCTCTTCCACGGAGAAGCGGATATTCTCGTCGAACTGTTCCGTGCTTCCCGTATAGAAGTAGTAGCGCGCGGCGTTCGCATAGTTGGAGCTCACTTTGTCGGACGCTTCCTTGTTCAGATATCCGTCGCTGCCGTTGATCTCTTCGTACTTGTCGTTGAACTCTTTGATTTCGAGGTTGTTCATGAGCGATCCGTCTTTGTTTTTCAGATCGATCGTATAAACGTAGTTGTAGGAGTTCGAGCCGATCGCTTCGGAGTTCGCATAGAACAGCGTGCCGTCGAGAATCTCGTAATCGTACCAACCGGTGGCGTGCTGCACGTCGAGCACCTTCACGGGCGCGTAGAGCTCCTGCTTCGTGTCGCCGAATTGCAGGTTGCCGTAGTCGCGCGGCGTGCCGTTGTAGACCGCGCGGTGCACCGAACGCCCGCTCTGATTGGAAATCGTGTAATACAGATACTTGTAGGTTTCCGAACTCGTACGGTCGAGCGCGATCAGCGTCGCACTGCTCGCGCCGTAGGCGATTTCCACCTCTTCCGCGTTGGTGCCGTCGGCGTTTACCGTGGCGCGGTAGATATAGCCGTCGCTCTCATAAAGATAATGGTGCACGCCCTCTTCGATGTAGAAGAGCGCCGTGCCCGAAGCCTTGGTCGCGTTCGTCGCGCTGGCGACGGTATCGAGCTTGTTATTGTTGGTGATCGAGTCGGAGGTCTCCAAGTTGACGACCGATTCGGGCAGATAATACAGCTCGCCCGAAGCGCCGACCGTACTGCTGCCCGGCGTGGAAATCAGCTTTCTCACGAAATAGATTCCGCCGTTGGAGTACTCCTGCAAAGTGTAGGTATAGCCGATTCTGGGAATCGCGTCTTTATGCGCTTCCGCATGGCGGTTAAACTGCGTAACGGGATTGGTCGCGCCGATGCCGTCGAGCACGAGCTCGCCGAGGTTCACGTAGGGCGCTTTGCCTTCGTTGTTCTCTTCGAGCCATTCGGTATCCCACTTGTATTCGTAGGGCGCTTCCGTCGCGTCCGCGCGCACGCGGTATACCTGATTGTAATCCGCGGCGGGGTACGGCGTGTCGCTGTCCGCGCCGTCCGTTACGCTCATGGTGTAGTAAACGGTCGCGTTCTCCTTATCGCTCTTGTCGAACACCGCTTTCCCGACGCTCTCGGCAAGCACGGTATCCGCGCCCGATTGGGTATTGTAGGAATGAATGGTCGTGCCGTCGAGATACATGACGTATACGATCTCGTTGACCTCGACAAAACGATACTCCATGGAGTTGTTGGAAACGCGGAAATAGAACTTCACGTCCGAACCGTCGAGCTTCGCGCTTCTGAAATCGAGATAATCGCGCTGAACCTGACCCGTCGTATCCTTGACGTTGGTGGGGGTCGCGTAATAAATTCTGCCGCCGTAAATGCAAATGCCCGCCGCGGTGGAGGTATCGCCCGTCACCATCAGGGAAGGAATGATCGTTTCGGCGGTGTTCTTTTTCGCGTTCACATCCTTTTTGGAAATGCGCATCAGCGCGCCCTTATCGACCTTGCCGTACGTGTTGTCCGACTGATTGGATTCCACTCCGTTGATAAAATAGTAGTAATCCTTCGTGGAAACGACGAACCCGCCGTTCGATTCGACCGCCGCGCCCTCGTCCTTATCCTTGACGGGCGTGAACGGAGTTCCGCACGCCGCAAGCGAAAGCGCGCCCGCCGTGAGGGTCGCCGCCGTAAGAAAACTGAAAATTTTTTTGAAAGATTTACGCATGTTGCTTGTCCTTTCGGAGATTTCTCGTTCTAACGATACGCATTTCATTATATACTAAAACAAGGCTTTTTGCAATCAAAAACCCGTGAAACTTATACTTTTCTTTGAGAAATTTACGTGGGAGGTCTATTTTTCGTGGAAAAATTCGGTATATTCGAACTGTTGGATACCTTATCCGCCTTCGCCGCGCCCGATCCCGAAACCAAAGCGGAGGAAACGAAACCGCAACCGACGGAC
>JAETTR010000087.1 GCA_021768985.1 Bacillota bacterium | reverse complement strand
GCGCCCCTGCACAACCCCGCGGCGATCCTCGGCATCAACGCCTGCCGCGCCGTCATGCCGAACAAGAAAATGGCGCTCGTGTTCGATACTTCCTTCCACGCGACGATGCCCGATTACGCGCATCTGTACGCAATCGATTACGACGACTATAAGGCTTACAAGGTGCGCAAGTACGGCGCGCACGGCACCTCGCACAAGTTCGTTGCGGGCGAAGCGGCGAGGTTTCTCGGCAAGAAACCCGAAGAGCTGAAAATCGTAACCTGCCACTTGGGGAACGGTTCCTCCATTTCGGCGGTGGACGGCGGAAAATGCATCGACACCTCCATGGGCTTTACGCCGCTTGCGGGCGTGCCCATGGGCACGCGCAGCGGGGATATCGACGTGGCGGCGATCGAGTTTCTGTGCCGCAAAAAGGGCATGACGATGCAGGAGGGGCTTACCTATCTCAACAAGAAGTGCGGCATGGCGGGCGTTTCGGGCGTGTCGTCCGACTTCCGCGATTTGACGGCGGCGAGCAAGGAAGGGAACTACCGCGCCGATCTCGCGCTGAAAATGTTCGGCTACGCCTGCAAGAAATACGTGGGCGCGTACATGGCGGCGCTCGGCGGACTCGATTGCATCGTATTCACGGCGGGCGTGGGCGAGAATACCCCCTCGGTCAGAAAGGACGTCGTTTCGGGTCTGGAAGCGTTCGGGATCGAGCTCGACGAAAAGAAGAACGATTACCGCAACGACGGCAAGATTCACGATATTTCGGTTACGGGCTCGAAGGTGCGCATTCTCGTAATCCCCACGAACGAGGAACTCGTGATCGCGCGGGAAACGGCGGCGCTTCTGTAATTGTCAGCAATTTTTCGCAAATTCTTATAATTTGGCTTGAAAAAAGATTGACAAACCCGTGTAAATATCCTATACTTTTTTAAGTCAATGATTCCCAAAATAGACGTTCGTAGATTGGTTGCCGGAAAAACTTACGAAGGGGAGCTCTCGTTCGAATACGAGGCGGACGACGGTCTCGTCGATATCCCGTACGTGCGGTTCGCGGCGCCTGCGGAGTTTCGGCTCCGCTACGAAATTTTCGAGGACAATACGGTGGAAGCGAAGGGGCGCGTTACGTTCGTGCTCGAAGGAAGCTGTTCCCGCTGTTTGAGCGAGGCGCGGCAGACGATCGAGGAGGACGTTTGCGGAATCTTCGAACCGAACGGAGGCGACGGGGAAACTTACGGGTATTCCTGCGGCGTGGTGGATTTAAGCGAATTCGTTCGGGATTCGGTGCTGTTCGCACTTCCCCCGAAACTCCTCTGCAGGGAATGTTCGATTCCCGACGGGGAGCAAGAATAAAAGAAAAAGAGGTGGTTAAAGATGGCTGTACCCAAGAGAAAACAATCGAAGAGCAGAACCGACAAGCGTTTTGCAAACTACAAGGCGACTGCGGCTACGCTCGTGGAATGCCCGCATTGTCACGAACTGAAAGAAGCGCACAGAGTCTGCTCGAAGTGCGGATTCTACGACGGCAAGGAAGTCGTTGCGCAGAAAGAAGAAAAGAACTGACTTTTTTCGAACGTAAAAGCGGGCGTCGTCGTCCGCTTTTTTGTATATTTAGTTTCAATTTCGTATAAACTGACGAATACAGGAGAACGATTATGAACCATTCCGCGCTTTACAATCTCTCGTACGGGGTATATCTTTGCACCACGTGGGAGGAGGGCAAACCCGTCGGTTGCGTGGCGAACAGCGCCATGCAGATTACTTCCGACCCCGCGTCGGTGGCGGTGAGCATCAACAAAAAGAACTATACGCACGCGTGCATCGAAAAAACGGGATATTTTGCCATTACCGTCCTTGCGGAGCAGAGCGATTCGAAGCTGATCGGCAGATTCGGGTTCTGTTCGGGCAGAGAGGTGGATAAGTTCGAGGGCGTGCCCTATGCGGTGCGCGGCAAGCTTCCCGTGCCTGACGGCGGCATGGCGTTCATCAGCTGTAAGGTGACCGGTCGCATGGAGACGGCTACGCATACCGTCTTTCTGGGCGAAGTGATCGAGGCGGACAACATGCAGAAGGGAACGCCCATGACGTACGCTTACTACCATAAAGTATTGAAGGGCAAGACTTCGGCAAACGCGCCCACCTTCCGCGGCGAAGAGACGGAAAACGCGGAGCCGGAACGCGCGCGCTACGTTTGCGACGTGTGCGGTTACGAGTACGACGGAGAAATTCCCTTCGAGGAATTGCCCGACGATTGGGTTTGCCCGCTGTGCGGCGTCGGCAAGGAACATTTTAAAAAGCAATAAAAAAACGGGCGCAAGCCCGTTTTTCAGTTTTAAATTTTTACCGCACGCCGATTTTCGTGCAGGGAACGCTACCGTTCAACACTTCCGCGATCGCGTATTTCGCGTTGGCGATGTATACGGCGGTGCCCTGCGCGGCGGCGTCCTTGACGTATTCGAGCTTCGCCTTCGCGCCGTTCGCGCCCGCGCGGCTTGCGCCCGCGCAGAATTTTTTATGCGCTTCGATATTTTCGAGCAGTTCCGCTTCGTTCTTTCCCGCAATTTCTTCCACCAGCGTGGCGGGATCGTCGGGATCGGTGTAAATGCCGTCCACGCTCGTAAAGATAATCAGGTTGCGCGCGCGCACGAGACAGGCGATCCGCGAGGCGGTTTCGTCGTTGTCCACGCACTCGTAGACCCGCCCGTTCTTTTGCATGAGTGCGGTGATTTCGAGGTGGCGATTCTCGTCGTTGGAGACCGCGTCGTTATAGTTGACGATCGGCACGGCGTTCTGATCGCGACAACGGAGCAGAAGATCGCGCAGGTGCGCGCTCTTTTGCGGATCGTTGAAGTGCTGGTGCTCCACGAGCACCTGCCGCAGCGAATAGTTTGGGTCGGCGAACTGGCGGTAGGTCTGCATGAGAATCGCCTGTCCCTGCGCCGCATAGTCCGTTTTCGCGGTTTCGCCCGTCAGCTCTTTGCCGTTGTTGCGGGAAAGGTAGTCGAGCCGCCCGATCTCCGTCGCGCCGCTCGAAACCCAGATATAGCCGGGGCGGAGCTCCCGCGAGAGCCGCGCCACCCGCGTGTAGTCGATCAGATTGTCTTTTTTGTCGATGAGCGCCATCGAGCCGATTTTGCCCACGAGCTCGGTATCGAATTTCATATTTTTGTTCCTTTCGTTCCGTCTTGATTCATCATAGCATGAATTCCGAAAAAATGCAAATACTTTGTTCATGCAAAAAAGAATGTTTTGGCGGAGATTTTTATTCGGCGCGGCAGTGTTGTGCGCCTTGCTCGCGCTCTGCGGGTGCTCGGTGGAAAAAATGAGCACGCTGCCCGAGCTTGCCAAGCCCTATCTCGGAATGTACGAATGTAAGGAACTGAAAATCGGCGGGAAGGATTTTTCGGAGAACTTCGAGAAAATCGTTCTCGAGCTCGATTACGGCGGGGGATTTACTCTTTTCTACCGCGACAAAACGGGCGGCGAGGGCGGATATTCGGGCGACTATCACGCCGATCCCGAAGGGGAGAAGATCACTTTTTCGGCAAAGACGGGCTTGCGCACGTCGTCGTATACCTTCCCCATGAAGAACGGGAAGATCGTTGTGGACTACAATTTTCACGGAAAGCTCCTGCACGCCGTCTTTTCCGCGCCCTGATTTTTTCCGTTTCTTTCATAAAAATTTCAAATTTTTAAAACAAACGTTTGTAATCTTGCGGCAGGTATGGTATAATGTCGGTATGAAGGTTTCGCAAAAGCCGTTTACGCTCACGCCGGACCAAGCCGAGGCGGCGGAGCTCGTGCGGGAATGGTTTTACAATCTGAATACGCAGATCTTCGTCCTGTGCGGGTACGCCGGCACGGGTAAGACCTTTTTAATCGATTATATCGTGCGCGATTTCGGACTCGTGCCGGGGGAGAGCGTCGTGTTCGTCGCGCCCACGGGGAAAGCCGCTTCCGTGCTCGTCCGCGGCGGCACGCCCGCGGGCACGGTACATAGCCTGATTTACACGCGGGAAGAGGACATCGAGGTGGACGAGAACGGCGAAGTGATTTCCGAACGGTTTCTGCGCTTCGTCAGAAAGGACAAGCTCTCCAAGGATATCCGCCTGATCGTGGTGGACGAGACGTCCATGGTGTCGGACGAAGTGTTGCGCGATCTGCTCTCCTTCGGCGTCAAGTGTCTGTTCTGCGGCGATCCCGCCCAGCTTCCGCCCGTGGGCGGTACGAACACGTTGCTGTCCATGGCCTGCATCACGCTGAAAACGATCGTGCGGCAGGAAGAGGACAATCCGATCGTGCGGCTTGCGGCGCGCGCGCGGAACGGCGATTTCCTGCCCTACAGCGATTACGGGAACGGCGTGGAGATCGTGCCCCGCCGCGCTTTTACGCGCGAGGTGCGGGAAAGACTTTTACCCGAAGCCGACCAGATTATCGTGGGTACCAACCGCACCCGTTTCGCCGTGAACGCGGAGGTGCGGGAGTTTTACGGTATTTCACCCGAAACGCTGTTGCCGATCGACGGCGAAAAGCTGATCTGTACCCTGAACGATTGGAGCAAACCGCTCGACGAACGGGGGGATTTTCATCTGGTCAACGGGATTATCGGCAAGTGCTACCGCGTGCGCGAGCAGGAGGACGGGCTCGGTCAGCTCGATTTCCAGCCCGATTTTTTGCCGAAAACGACTTACGATCTGCCCTTCGACGCGGGAATATTTACGAACGGCAGGTATCGCCACGGCTACGGCGAAAAGGCGTGCCTGCTCGAAAACGGCGTGCTCGTCCACGAGAACAACCTCGCCGCGCTCCGCACCGCAAAGGTGAAGCGGGAGGACACCGTATGCCGGTTCGAGTTCGCTTACGCCGTCACCTGCCATAAGGCGCAGGGCTCGGAATACGACTTCGTGGTGGTGTTCGACGAGAGTGGGCGGTTCGAGAACGGCAGGGAATGGCTGTACACGGCGATCACGCGCGCCCGAAAGCGGCTCGTCATCGTAAGATAGCGGCGCGCCGCGGAAAACGGTTGACAAATTTCCCGCCTTGTCGTATACTTTCCCCAAAGGAAACCGCTATGAAAATCAACGTAAAAAAACTCAACGCAAACGCAAAACTGCCCGTCTACGGCTCGCAGTTTGCCGCGGGCGCAGACCTCTACGCCTGCGAAGAAACGCCCGTCGTCATCGGCGCGGGCGAAACGAAGTTCGTACATACGGGCATTGCGATCGAGCTCCCCGCGGGCACGGTCGGACTCGTGTACGCGCGGAGCGGACTTGCCTGCAAGCAGGACCTCGCGCCGGCGAACAAAGTGGGGGTGATCGACTGCGACTACCGCGGCGAAGTGATGGTGGCGCTTCACAACCACGGCAAAGAAGCGCGCACGGTCAACGGCGGCGACCGCATCGCCCAGCTTGTGATCGCGCCCTATTACACGGCGGAGTTCGGGGAGGCGTCCGAGCTTTCGGAAACGGTGCGCGGCGCGGGCGGATTCGGCTCTACGGGGAAAAACTGATGCGAATGCGGAAAAAGCGCAATTTAGAGCCGCGCATGGAAGCCTGCGCGGCGATTTTACTTGCGCGGGGAAAGCCCTGTAAAAATTTGAAGGAGGCGGCGGAGAACTTCCGCGCGCCCGTTTGCTATCGGGAGGCGTTCGGGAACGATGATCCCGTGGAGCTCGAAGTGGGCTGCGGCAACGGCGGGTTTATCGCGGAAAAGGCGAAGCGCAACCCGAACGTGAATTATATTGCCGTGGAGCTGTGCAGCAACGTGATTCTGACGGCGATGGAACGGATTATAAAGGAAGGGATTCCGAACGTGCGCTTCCTGAATGTTCCCGCCGAGATTCTGCCCTGCTATCTGC
>JAETTR010000086.1 GCA_021768985.1 Bacillota bacterium | reverse complement strand
ACCGTGCTCGTCACGGGCGCGCAGACAAATATCGGCAGCTATACGGCGTTCGCCACCGGCACGCAGGGCGAGGACAAAGACAACTACGTGCTCGACAACGTACAGAACCCGAGCGTGTCCTTTACGATCGTCATTGCGGAGCTTCATTTGTCCTTCAAAACCACGAACGCGCAGTTCGGGCAGGATCTTTTGCTCGAGCTTGTCGGCAACGTCGGCAACGGCGACGTTACGTATACGATCGAACGGATCGACGGAGATGAAGGCGACGCTTATCTCAAAGACGGCGAATACCTCGTGCCTACGCACGTCGGGAAGGTGCGGGTCACCGCGAACGTCGCCGCCACTATGAATACCTATGCAGGCACCGTGACCGATACCTTTACGATCAGTAAGGGAACGCTTTCCCTCGATCTGAAAGAAAAGGAAGTCGTTTACGGCGACACGCTTACGTTCGAAACGCTCGGAAACGTGGAAGAGGGCGGCGTCAGTTATGAGATCGTAAACGGTGCGGCTGGCTCGAACGGCGCGGCGCGCCTTTCGGAAGACGGACTTTCCCTGATTGCCGGACACGTCGGATATGTGACCGTGATCATCCGCGTGGAAGAAACGAACAGCTACGACGCCGCGGAAAAGGAAGTCCTCGTACGGATTACGCCGCGCGCGGCAAGATTCGAGTGGACGGATTTCGAATTTACTTACGACAAGACGGAGAAGAAACCGACCGCCCGGCTTTCGAACGCCGTTTCGGGCGACGAGTCGGTCGTCGTCGAAGTTCGCGGACAGGTCGACGCGGGCGAGCGTCTGACCGCGACGGCAACGGGAATTTTGAGCGAAAACTATTATATCGAGGAAGGGGAGCTTTCGAACGAAACCGAGTTTACGATCAAGCCCCGCGCAATCCGGCTCGGCTGGGAGCCCGATGACTTTACGTATAACGGAGACGTTCAGGTGCGCAAGGCGCAGGCGCTCGGCTTGTGCGAAGGGGATACCTGCGAAGTGACGCTGAACGTGGAAGGCTACGTCGACGCGGGGGATTATACGGTGACGGCGAACGGCGTGACCAACCGTAATTATACGTTGCCCGAAAACAATCTCACGGCGAATTACACGATCAAGAAAGCGGAGCTTCAGCTTTCCTTTGTGAAGAAAACGACGGGCTTCGGTGCGAGCTTTACGATCGAGTTGGACGGCAATCTGGGCGGCGGCGCGGTGACGTACGTTTCCACGGATCCTTCGATCGCCGTAATCGGCGGCGAGCAAAACGATCTGTTCGTACCCGTTGCGATCGGAAACGTGAAAGTCAGAGCCTCCGTCGCGGAATCGAAGAACTATAAAGCGGGTACGATAGAAGAAACCTTTACGATTACCAAGGGCGAGCCGAATATCGAGCTCGTCAGCGACACGGCGATTTACGGCGACGATCTTCCCCTCGTCATTTCGGGGAACGATGGTAACGGCGCTGTTACCTACCGTATCGTCGGCGGTTCCGACGGCGGCAGGGGCGTGCTATCCGATGCGGATAATTCGTTGTTTATTCCCCGCCACGTGGGCAAGGTGCAACTCGAAATCACGGTAGCGGGCTCGGGCAATTACGAAGGCTGCGTCGTAACCAGGGAACTGACGATCAAGCCCCGTCCCGTCACCGAATTGAACTGGAGCACCACCGAGCTCGTGTATAACGGCAGGGCGCAGAGCCCCACTGCCACGATCGAAACGGTGAACGGCGATACCTGCGAGGTCATCGTGCAGGACGCGGAGATCAACGCGGGCAACTACAGCGCGACGGCGGCGGGTCTGAACAACGAGAATTACGAGCTCGTCGTTTCCGACAATCTGGTAATCCGTTACGAAATCGGAAAAATGGAAATCGACGTCGCATTGGTTACCGAACGCGTCAATCTCGGTTCGGCGGGCGAGGCGTTATTGCTCCGCGTTACCAACCGCAAGACGGGCGAAGAGGTTGCGCTGTACAACGCGCAGACGGGCGCGCCGATTGCGAATACGACGTACAAAGATATCTGGAACGGAACCGTGGACGATATCTGGGATCAGACGATCGATATCAGAATCACGGACGGAACGGGCAAGGCGAAACTTGCGGGCGACAAACGCGATCCCGTAATCGTGCCCGAGCAAACCGGAACGGTGGCCGTTTCCGTTCGCGTGCCCGAGATCCGGAACTATCTGTCCGCCAATACCATGGCGCTGGTGGTGATCGATAAGGCGAAAGCGCCCGTCGATTTAAAGACCAAAGAGGTCGAATACGGCAGTTCGCTTCTGCTCGAAGTGACGGGGCTCGGCGACGATCTTTCCAAGTATGCGAACAAGATTTCCTTCTCGCTTTCGAACGGTTCGGGCGCTGGCGCGTTGCGCGGCTCTGGAATATCGAACACGTCGCTTGCAACCTATCGCGCGGGCGAGGTGTACGTCACCATTAACGTAGCCGAAACGGAAGACTACGGCGCAAACAGCGTTACGGTTCCCGTTACGATCAAACCGAAGCTCGTTGAAATCGAATGGGATGATCTCGAACTCGTATACGACGGCACGGAAAAGAAGCCGCTCGCGCACGTGAAGAGCGGATTGCTTGCGGGCGACACTTGCGAAGTCGTCGTACAGGGCGCGGTCAACGCGGGTATGCATACCGCAACGGCGATCTCGCTTACGAACTCCAATTACACGTTGGGAGAAACCCTTCCCACGCACGAATTCCGGATCGAGAAAGCACCGCTCAAATTGGAATTTGTCAGTACGGTTGCCACGGTAGACGAGCCCATGACGCTCGAAGTTACGGGCAACGAGAGCGGAAAGCCTGTTACCTATCGGCTCGGAACCGCGGCGGATGGCAGCTTGCTCGGCACGGGCGATGCGCGCATCGAAGGAGATACGCTTCATCCGCTCATGCTCGGTACGGTCACCGTGATTGCGGAAGTCGCGGAGAGCGAAAACTATCAGGCGGGCAAGGCGGAAGCGGAGTTCCGGATCATGAAGCCGGAGGCGCCGGTCGCGCTCGTCAAGGATACGGTCGTTTACGGCGACACGATGACGATTGAGGTCGTAAACACGAGCGAGGACGAAATCGGCGAAGTCACTTATCGGTTGAAAGAAGGGTCCGAAGAGTTCGCGTCCTTGGAAGGCGACGTGCTCACGGGGCTCAAAGCGGGCAAGGCGATTCTCGTCGTTCACGTCGACGGAACGCTCTTCTACCGCGAAACGAATAAAGAAATAGAGATCGAAGTGCTTCCCCGTCCCGTAAAAATTTCGTGGGTAGCGGGCGAGTACGAGTACGACGGCACCGAGCACAAGCCGGTTGCCACGGTAGACGAAAGCTGTCTGGTCGAAGGCGACAGTCCTTTCGAAGTGGGCGTAAAGGGCGCGGTCAACGCGGGTACGCACACGGCGACGGCGGTTGGGTTGGACGATCCCAAATATACCGTGGAAAACGGCGAGAACCTTTCGGTAGAGTTCACGATTGCGCCCCGCAAGGTCGAACTCGTTTGGACGGCTCCCGAAGAAGGGTTTACGTATAACGGCAAAGAACAGGCGCCCGAGGCGACCGTCAAAGCGGAATGTCTTGTCGAAGGCGACGAAGTGAACGTAACCGTGCAGGGCGCGGTCAACGCGGGCGACCATAACGCGCTTGCGACAGGGCTCGACAACGGTAATTACACCCTCGAAGACTGCGTAAATGCGGACGAAGCGTTCACGATCGCGCCGTCGGAAGTGGAAGTCGAATGGAGCGATCTCGACCTCGAATACAACGGAAAAGTTCAGACGCCTACGGCTACGGTAAAAGCGGAAGGACTGTTCGGACAGGGCGGCGTGGACGATACCTGCACCGTCGTGAAAATTTCGGGCGGGGCGCGCGACGCGGGTTCGCATACGGCGACGGCGGTAGAGCTTTCCAACCCCAACTACAAGCTTGCAGCGGGAAAAGATCATTCCGTGCAGTATACGATACTGCCGCGCGAGGTCGAATTGAGTTGGGAGAGTCTGCAACTCGAATACAACGGCAAAGAGCAGATTCCCGTCGGAAAGATCGACAATGCGGCGCAGAACGAAGACGGCGAAACGGACGACGTAACGCTCGTCGTAACGGGCGGCGGCACGGCGGTGGGCGGCTATTACGCGGGTCTTTCGCTCGCGGGCGAGGACGCGGATAACTATAAGATCAGCCCCGCCGCAAACACGCAGTATTTTACGATCGTGCCCAGGAACGTTACGATCAAGGTGACGTCGCTCAATAAGAACGTACCGCACACGGGCAGACCGGTAACGCTTACCGATCCTTGGTATACGCTTACGGCGGAAGGCTTATCGGAAGCGGATTCCGCAAAACAGCTTTCCGAAGTGTTCGATCTCGGCGCGTTCGCGGTTTCGCCCACGTTTACGGACGGCGAGGGGAATTCTGTTACGGCGGTTTCGGCAATCGGAATCTATCCGATCGTGCCCGTAATCCGCAGCGGAGTCGTTACCGGTAACGACAATTACGCGGTCACCGTGGTGGTCGACGAAGCGTACGGCAAGCTGACGATTGCGGGGAGCGAGGTATTGCAGCTCACCGAAGATTCGATCTATCAGTTCGTTTCCGAACAGAAGGTGGTTGCGGGAGGATATCCTTATTGGTATCGCAGGGCGTACGGCGAATTGGATTGGATTCACGGCGCCGACGATCTGGATTCCGAACGCGTGGTGCTCGGTCAGATTTCGGCGAACACGACGATTGCGGAATGGCTTACGAATATTCTCGACCCCCAACGCGTACAGCTCTATAAGCGCGACGGCACGCTCGTTTACGACGGCGCGGATTCCGATAGCTACGACGACGGCGCGATCGTAGGCACGGGTTGGTATGCGGTATACGCCAAGTCCGATACGGTGTATCTCTCCGTGCTCGGCGATTTAACGGGCGACGGGCAGATTACGGCAGACGATTCGGAAGCGTTAAGACTCTTTATTATGGGGAAACGTAGCGACAGTCGCGTCGCGCTGTTATTGACGGCGGAAGGGGAACTTGCGGCGTTTATCGTGAACAACGGTCAGATTTCGGCGGCTGATCTCTCTCGTTTGAACGGGGTGATCGCAAGCGGCGGCAATCTCGAAAAATATTATTACACCCCGAATTTATAATAAAATTCTGAAAAAAATCCTCAAAAAACCCCTAAAAATGATATTTTTCGTGCAAATAGTTGACGGGTTTTTGTAAATGTTGTAAAATATCTGTGATAATAAAGTTGCAAAAGGGGTACCCCTTTTGCAACCCCTCGCGAGGGGTTGCAAGCAAATTATTCGGTACAGAACCGAAAACAAATCTGAAATACTTCAATAAAAGGAGTGTATTATGAAGAGTACGGTAAAAAAGATTAGTTTCTCGATTATTCTTGCTTTGGTAATGGCGTGTACGCTGTTGTTCGGCGTACTGTGCCTTCATACGAGCAAGGCGGTTTCGAACGCTCAGGGTTCTGAAACGACGATTACTATTACAACAGACAAGAAAAGCGTATCTCGCGGTGGTACTTTTAAAGTAAAACTTACTATTACGCCGTCTTCTCAAGATGTTTATTGGGATTCTTTCAACATAAATATTGCACCGTTGAAGGTGAGTGATAGTGCTGTTGATTTAAGTGATATTCCTACTTGGATAAATTATTTGGAATTTGGTTATGATGCCGATCAGTTTCTGGAATTTACAGACACACCTACGATTTCGGCTTCTAATTATACGTATGCTTCAAATTGGGGAGATGTTTCGAAAGGCTTCAATATTGCTATGTCATGTAAATATGGTAGCGGAAAAGATTTGATTTCGACTTCAAAAGTTTTGGAGTATGAATTTGACGTAAAAG
>JAETTR010000085.1 GCA_021768985.1 Bacillota bacterium | reverse complement strand
AAATCGATTTTTATAAAACGGAACAAGGGTTGCGCTACCTTGCCTTACAGCAGGGTTGGTACAATCCGCGTTAATTGGTTCAAAAATGAAATTTGCGATAATCGATATCGGATCCAATTCCGTTCGCCTTATGTTATGGGCGGACGGAAAAACTTTATATAAGAAGCTGAAAACGACGCGGTTGGGCGCGGGATTGGCGAGCAACGGAAGTTTGAGCGAGGAGGCGATCGCTCGCAGCGTTTCCGCCGTTTGCGATTTTTGCACCGAAGCGGAGGGGTTTGGAAAAACGTTTTCCTTTGCGACCGCCGCAGTGCGTTCGGCGAGCAACGGGAAAGAATTCTGCGATCGCGTGAAAGCGGCTTGCGGGCTCGAGGTGGACGTGATCTCGGGCGAGCATGAAGCGCTTCTCGGGCTCTACGGCGCGCTCGGCGATTCGGACGGAGGAATTCTGGATATCGGCGGGGCGAGCACGGAGGTATGTTTTCGCCGCGGCGGAAGGGTTACTTTTTCAACGAGCATCGATCTCGGAGCGGTACGCCTTTACGACCTTTGCCGCGACGATAAAAACAAGCTGGAAGTTATTGTCGGCAAATCGCTCTGCGCGTTAAACGGTGCGGTTCCGTTCGGAACGCTCTACGCAGTCGGAGGAACGGCTTCCACGCTCGCGGCGTTAAAGCTTGGTTTAAAGCATTACGACGCGGAGAAATTGCAGGATACCGCGCTTTCGTTCGATTGGTCGGAGCGGACCTCGTATATGCTTTTACGGCTGACGCCGCAGGAGCGGGGCGAATTGAGCGGTATGGACAAAGGGCGGGAAGATATCATTGCGGGCGGCGCGTTTTTATTTTCGCGTATTCTGCAAAAACTCGGGCTCACGGAGGCGCGCTTTTCCGATCGCGATAATTTAGAGGGCTATCTTTTATACCGGGGGCTGATATGAGCGGAAGAACAAAACGCACTCTGTATTATATCGCAAGTTCGTTGCTGTTTTTGTGCGCAATGGCGGGCTCCGTTCTCATGGCGTATCTTTACGGTTTCAAGCAAAAAGAAACTTTTGCATATCATTTTTCCTTTTGGGTTTTTTGTGCGATTACTGCGTTTTTGCCGCTTGAAATTCTCGTACACGAGCTTGGTCATTTATTACTCGGACTGATTCTCGGTTTTCGCCCGATATCCTTTTCCGTCTACGGGATCATATTGGGGCGGGGGAGTTCGGGTTCTCGGTATGCCTGTCGTGCGGGCGGACAAACGGTATTATTGCCGCGGAACGATAGAAGCGTGCGCGGACGGTATATATTTTCTGCGTTCGGCGGCGTGGCGTTTAACTTGATTTACGGCGGAATTTTACTTGCTTGTTTCTTTATATTTCCGCTTTCTCCCGCGCTCTTCTTTTTTACATTGTTTGCGCCGTTGAATTTGTATCAAGGAATCGCGGAGCTGATCCCTTGTGAACTTCCCGAAGGAAGAACGGACGGAAAAATGATTCTGGAATTGTGCAAAAATACGTCCTACGCGCAAACTTTTCTTGCCGTTTTGATTGCGCAGGGAAGGTTAATAAGCCAAGCGTATTCGGAATTGCCGAAAGACTTATTGTTTCGCTTGCCTGTCGTCAGAGAGGACGATCCCGCCGCTATGGCGGTCTTGCAGATGCGCTGGCAGTACGCGCATTTTAACGGCGATGACGAAGAAGCGCAAAAGCATATTTCCCGTATGGAGTCGATTTGCGATGACGGCGTTGCGCCTGTAGAATTTTTATGCGACGTGATTTGGTGGAAGCGAATTATGCTTGACGAAGAAGTAGCAAAGCAGACTTTTAAAGGAAAAACGATTCCCGAATTGCGTACCCGGTACGCATTGGAAGGAAAGGGAGAAAACGACGCGCTTGACGCGATAAAACGCGAAAAAATGGTAGGAATACGGCTGTTTGAAGAGAAATTGATTGCGGAAACACAGGAAAAACTGCAATAAAAAATCCGCCGTTCCGGCGGATCTATCCTTGGTTTTTCGAATCGTAACGATTCTTCGGGAAGCGAAGAAAAAAGTCTATATGAAATTGCAATTAAAGTTTACTCAATCGGAAAGACCGAGAAGATAATCAGCGGACACGTTAAAATAACGCGCCAACTTTGCAATGTTCGAAGCGGTCGGATCGCTTTTATTTGTTTCCCAATAACAAACGATTCCGAGGCTTACGCTTAAATCTTTTGCCACCGTTGCCTGAGAGAGACCTCTCTCTTTTCGAAGTTCCATAAGTCTGTCTGCAAAAATTTTCATGTCTATATTATAAAGCATTTGGTTCGCTTTTGCAACGATTTCAAGCATACTTTTTTTGTTTTTCCGAGTAATTTTGTGTGAAAATTTATTCGCGATCCTGTTTTTGTATAGAAGTTTCACTTTATTGTGAAACAGTTTTTGAAAGGGGTAATTATGATATCCGTTTTATTCGTTTGCCTCGGCAATATTTGTCGTTCTCCTATGGCGGAAAGTTTATTTTCATACCGCGTGAAAGAGGCGGGATTGTCCGATAAAATCTTTGTTTCTTCGGCGGCGACTTCGACGGAGGAACTCGGAAATCCGCCGCATCGCGGTACGTTAACCGTCTTGAAGAAGTACGGAATTCCGCTTGTGCCGCACCGCGCTAGGCAACTGACGGTGCGCGACGGAGAGAGATTCGATTATCTGGTCGGTATGGATTTGCAGAACGTAAGAGGAATTCGGCGCATTGTCGGCGAAAATCATGCCGAAAAAGCGAGGATGTTGCTTGATTTTACCGATTCTCCGCGCGAAATTGCCGATCCCTGGTATACGGGAGATTTTGATGCTGCTTATCGCGATATCGCAAAGGGAACTCAGGCGCTTCTGGATGAAATTCGGAAAAAGTATGGGTGGTAAAAACGGAAAACCGGTCGGATACTCTTTACAATCATCGTTAAGTATAGTATAATTATAGCACGGATTCAGCTAAAGAAAAGGGGTGGAGTTATGCGTTCGCATGAATCGGAAGAAATGTATCTTGAAACGATTTTACTATTAAGTGCACGCAAGGAAACGGTGCGCTCGGTAGACGTTGTCGAAGAGCTCGGATATGCGAAATCAAGCGTTTCCCGCGCGGTCAATCTTTTGTTGCGCAAGGGGTTGATCGTTGTCGATGGTAACGATGGAATCACCCTGACCGAAAGAGGACGAAAAAGCGCGGAAACGACTTATGAGAAACACAGAGTGTTTACGGAAATGTTCGTGCAGATGGGTGCCGATCGTACGCTTGCCGAAGAAAACGCTTGTCGCGTTGAGCATGTAATTTCCGACGAATTGTTCCGGATTATTAAAGAACATTTCACAAAATAGAAAAAGCCCGACGTTCACCGTCGGGCAATTCTTATTTAATTTAAAAGTCCGATCAGGTCGAAATAATTGTCGAAAGTCTTTTTGCAACAGAGCGGGTTTTCGATTGTAACGACTCCGGTTTTTAACCCGATCAGGGCGAACGCCATCGCCACGCGATGATCGTCGTAGGTTTTTACGTGACCTGCTTTTATGTCCGTTGCAGGATATATCGTGAGCATTTCGCCGTTCCATTCGGTACTTACGCCGAGCATTTTCAGATTTTCCCTGATCGCATGAATGCGGTCGCATTCCTGTAAACGGATGTGTGCGATTCCGCGCAATTCGGTCGGCGTAGTCGCAAAAGGCGCAAGCGCCGCTACGGTCAATGTCTGGTCGGAAAAGTCTTTCATGTCGGCGGTAAAGCCGTCGTATTCCGATATTTGCGTTCCGTCGGCGAGCAAGCCTTCTTCCGTTTGGACAAGTTTTACGCCCTTTTCCCGCAACAGATTCAAAAAGCGGAAATCTCCCTGAATCGAATTCTCGTGCGTGCGGCATACAAGAACTTTGGTGGAGAACAGGAGCGACAATGCGTAAAAGTAGCAAGCGCCGGATAGGTCCGGTTCGATCTCGTATCGCTTCGGGGGAAGCGGAGCGGGAAAAACGGTAACCGTCCGATCAGATTGCGCGTAGTTTACGCCGAAATCGCCAAGAAGCTTTAATGTCATTTCAATATAGCTTCCGTGCGTGCGGCTTCCCGTCAGATTTAACGTAAGCGGACGGGAGAGGGCGGTGGCGGCGAGCAGGACGCCGCTTGCATACTGGGTGCTCTCATCGGTGTTTACGGTCAGGCAATCTGTGTTGATTCCGCCTGAATGCAGCCGAAAGGGAAAATGTTCCGTTTCTTTTTCGTATTCTATATCTACGCCCGCGCCTTCGAGCATGCGTAATACTTCCATGGGGCGCTTTTCCATTTGCGCCGAGGAACGCATTCTGTAATTTCCGCCGCAAAACGCGAGTGCGACGGTGAGAAAACGTGCGGCGGTTCCTGCGCTCATTACGTTAAGTTCCGCGTTTTTGTTGGGAATATTCCCTCCGCATCCGTGAACGACGATCTCTTCTTCCCGAATTTCCGTTTCGATTCCAAGTGCCTTTAAGCAGGCAAGCAGGGCGCGTGTATCCTCCCCGAAGGAGCCGCAAATTAAGCTTACGGTACCATGCGACAGTGCGGAAAGAATCAATGCGCGGTTTAAAAGACTTTTCGAGGCGGGCACGCCGACTCGAATCAAATCTTTCGGATAATTGAACTTTTTGATAAGAAGAGAATTCATATTAAAATTATAATGTATTTCATTAAAAAAGTCAAATGCGCGTGAAATATTCTTGAAAATATCGGTAAAGAATGGTATAATTCGTTCATGAACGTTGTCTTAATCCGATCCCGTAGAAAAACGCTTACGCTTACCGTAAACCGCAGCGGGGAAGTGGTCCTTCGCGCGCCTTACGGCGTAAAGAAAAGCGAATTGGAACGATTTTTGAACGGACATCAAAGTTGGATCGAAGCCCGCTTGGCAGAAAGAAATCGAAATCGGATCGATTTGGCGGACGGCTCGGAACACGTTTTGTTCGGTCGGCGTTACGTTCTGGCGAACGGAAGGGCGGGGATTGCAGACGATATATTGTACTTGCCGCAAGAGGATAGGGAAAATGCGTTTTGTGAATTCCTGAAAAAGATTGCGAAAAGTTATATGGCGGAAACGGTACGCGAGCTCGCGGAGAAGTACGGATTTACATACCGAAACGTGCGTATTTCGAGCGCGCGCGGAAGATGGGGGTCTTGCAGTGCAAAGGGAACGATCGGTTTCTCATTCCGAATTGCATTTTTGCCGCCGGATATCTGTCGTGCGATTGCCGTGCATGAATTGTGCCATACGCGCGTATTCAACCACAGCAAAGCGTTTTGGTCGGAGGTTGAAAAAATTGTTCCTGATTATGCAACCGTACGTAAAACCTTAAAATCCTATCAATATGTAATGGGTTATTTGTAAATTTAAGATAATGCATAGTATTATGTGTGGCATAATTTGGCGTTTATATGGGTAAAAGGAGTAATATGCGAATTACAGTTTACGGATTGGGGATCATCGGCGCGTCGGTTTGCGCGGCGTTAAAGCGTGCGGGGCATACGGTATCCGGCAGAAACCGTAATCGCGAGTCGCTCGATTATGCGCTGAAAAACGGCATGATCGACGATGTCGCAACCGATTACAAAGGAGCCGAAGTCGTTGTTCTTGCGCTTCCGCCGCGCATTGTAATGCGGGAGCTTGAGGAGGGAAGTTTTCCCGATGGCGCGGTTGTTACGGATATTTGCGGCATAAAGAGTCCGATCGAGAAGGCTGTATTTTCAAAACCGCGAAATTATCGTTATGTGGGCGCGCACCCCATGGCGGGAAAGGAAACTTCGGGAATCGGTTCCGCGAGCGTAACGCTCTTCGACGGGAAAAATCTCGTACTGACGCGTTGCGCGCAGACGGATTCCGC